>JBFHNV010000028.1:0-36972 GCA_041593595.1 Gammaproteobacteria bacterium | reverse complement strand
GGTGATGCCGGACGGCACCACCGTGATGCGGGCGAAGACCCGCTCCCTGCACGAGCTGGCCGGTTCGCTCAAAGGCCCGGGAAAGAAAGTAGCCGTCAAGAACATGAGGCTTGGTCGGTAGTCGGTCCGTGGCAACGGTGGACACCAATGTTCTCGTTCGTCTCCTCGTCGGCGATGACCCACGCCAGGGCGCCCAGGCCGAGGCCCTTGCCCGTCGAAGTGCAGACAGTGGCGAGCCGTTGTTCGTGCCGTTGACGGTGACGCTGGAGCTGGAGTGGCTGCTACGCTCGAGGTACGACTTCACGAAAGTGGTCAGCTTGACGACGCTGGCCAGATTGCTCGAAACGCGGGAGCTCGAGTTGCAGGACGAGCCTTCTGTCGAACGGGCATTGTTCTTTTATCGTTCGATGAAGGTTGACTTCGCGGAGTGCCTGAACCTCGGATGTGCCATCGGTCATGGTCGGCTGCCATTCGTCACTTTTGACCAGCAAGCGGCGAAGCTCGACGGCGCCGAGTTGCTGCGAGGAGCATGACGCACGTTGACGCTGGTTCGGGTGGCTGGCTGAGGCGCCGTACGCTTGCGTTGCTCCGCGACCGGTGTCGACAACCTTGGCCGGTCTGCTTGCGTTGCGCGACGTATCGTTATTCGTGCTCTCGGGCTCATGGCGATTGCGGAAAGACAGATTGATGAGTTGCGTAGCTTTCAGTCGCCGTGACGGCGCCATGGCGCGCCCACGGTGGCTTACCCCGCCGGCGGCGGTGAAGCCGTCCTCGGTATCCCTGGCAGGCCAAGGGCACACGCCGTCCCTGGCCACCACTCACTCCCCGAGATACGCCTGCTCGATTGCCGGGTCCCCGCGCAGCCGCTCCGCATCGCCGGCATGGGCCACGCGGCCGTTCTCGAGCACGTAGCCGCGGTCGGCCACCGCCAGCGCCAGGTGCGCGACCTGGTCCACCACCAGGATGGTGGTGCGCTCGTCGCGCAGATCCGCCAGCACCCGGTACAGCCCGGCCACCAGCGAGGGCGCGAGCCCGAGGGAGGGCTCGTCCAGCAGCAGCACCTTGGGCCGCGCGATCAGCCCCCGCGCGATGGCGAGCATCTGCTGCTCACCGCCGGAGAGCAGCCCGGCGCGCGTCGAGATCCGCTCGCGCAGGCGCGGGAAGCGATCGAGCATCGCCTCCACCTCCTCGTCGCGCACGCGCTCGCGCCGTCCGTGGCCGCCCAGCACCAGGTTGTCGCGAACCGTGAGCTCCGGGAAGACCTGGCGGCCTTCCGGCACCAGGGACAGGCCGGCGGCGACGATGGCGTGCGCCGGGCGGCGCTCCACCGACTCGCCGTCGAGCGTCACCTGGCCGTCCACCGGCCGGTGCAGTCCGGCGATGGCGCGCAGCAAGGTCGACTTGCCGGCGCCGTTGGCGCCGAGCACGGCCACCGTCTCGCCGGCGCGCACCTCGAGATCCACCGCCCGCACGGCGGGCGCGGCGCCGTAGGCCGCGCCCAGCGCCCGCGTGGCGAGCAGCGGCTCCGCCGGACCCTGCCACGGCACGTCGCGGGGGCGGCCCTCGAACTCGGTGCCGCCCAGGTAGGCGCGGTGCACGGCGGGATCGGCGCGTACCTGCGCCGGGGTGCCCGCCATCAGCGGCTCGCCCGCGTCCAGCACCACCACGTGGTCGGAGACGTCCATGACCAGGGACATGTCGTGCTCGACCAGGATCAGCACGATGCCGGAGCCGGCGATGCGCCGCAGGAGCGCGCCCAGGCGCTGCTTGTCCTCGCGCGCGAGGCCCGCGGCGGGCTCGTCGAGCAGCAGCACCGTGGGGCGCGTGGCCAGGGCGCGGGCGATCTCCACCAGCCGCCGGTCCACGTGCGTCAGCTCGCCGGCGGGTCGCGCGAGGGGCCCAGCGTAGCCGACGAACGCGAGCAGCCCCTCGGCCAGCGCCCGGTCGCCGGGGCCCGCCGCGCGGGCGAGCAGCCATCCGAGCCGCCCGCGGCGCAGCGCCACGAGCACGTTGTCGAGCACGCTCAGGTGCTCGAAGAGCTGGGTGGTCTGGTAGGTGCGCGCCACGCCGGCGCGCGCGACGCGGTGCGCGGGACGCCCGGCCAGCTCGCGGCCGAGGCGCACCGAGCCGCGGTCCGGGCGGTAGTAGCCGCCGATCAGGTTGAGCACCGTGGTCTTGCCGGCACCGTTCGGCCCGATCACGCTGGTGATGCGCCCGGGCTCGGCGACGAAGCCCACGTCCGAGGCGGCACGCACGCCGCCGAAGGCGATCCCGAGCTCGCGCACCTCGAGGGGCGGGCGTGCGCCGTCGGCGGCGCCGAGCGCGGGCCCGGGATCCGGCGCCGCGTCGCCGGCGGTGCGCGGGTCCTCGCGGGCGAGCCACGTGGCGAGCGCACCGACCACGCCGCGGGGCGCGAGCCACAGCACGCCCAGCATCAGCGCGCCGAAGAACAGCAGCCGGTACTCCGCGAGCCCGGACAGCAGCTCGGGCAGCAGCACCACCACCGCGGCGCCCACCACCGGCCCGAGCAGCGTGCCGGCGCCGCCCACCATCACGATCAGCACGAACAGGATGGACTGGAAGAACGGGAACGAGTCCGGGCTGATGAACATGTTGAGCGGCGCGAACAGCGCGCCCGCGAGCCCCGTGAGCAGCGCCGACAGGGTGAAGGACACGGTCTTCACCGCCACCGGGTCGAGCCCCAGCGAGCGCGCCGCCACCTCGCTGTCGCGCACCGCGCGCATGGCCTGGCCCCAGGCGCCGCGCGCCAGCGCGTGGAAGAACAGCAGCGCGAGGGCGGCCAGCGCCACGGCCAGCAGCGCCAGCGCGCGGTCGTCGAGCACCTGCCCGAGCAGCGTCGGGCTCGCGAAGCCCATCAGGCCGTTGGCGCCGCCCGTCAGGTCGCGCCACTCGATGGCGCCGTGCTCGACGATGAACGCGAAGGCGATGGTCATCATCGCGAGATAGGGGCCGGTGACGCGCAGCGCCGGCAGCGCCAGCGCGAAGCCGCAGGCCGCCGAGACCAGGCCCGCGAGGGCGAACGCGCTCCAGAAGCCGAGGCCCTCGAGCATCAGGATGCCGGTGGCATAGGCGCCGATGGCGAAGAAGCCCACGTGGCCGAAGGAGACCTGGCCCGACAGGCCCAGCAGGATGTTCAGGCCCACCCCCACCACCACGTGGATCGCCACCGTGGCGAGCACGAAGGTGTAGTAGCCCTCGGCCGTGGCGGCGACGCCCGCGGCGCACGCCGCGATGGCGAGCACGGCGAGCGGCCCGCCCCAGGCGCTCGCCGTCACGCGGCCCATCGCCGCGCGCGGCCCCGCGGCGGGCTGCCCGTGCCCGGAACGCGCCGGCGCGGCCATCAGACCTTCTGCACCGCGGCGCGCCCCAGCAGCCCGTTCGGCATCAGGAACAGCACCGCGATGATCATGCTGAAGGCCACGATCTGGGTCCAGGTGGAGCCCAGGTACGCGGTGGTGAGCGCCTCCACCAGCCCGTACAGGAAGCCGGCCAGCACCACGCCCCAGGCGCTGTTGATGCCGCCGAGGATCGCGGTGGCGAAGGCCTTGATGCCGAACACGGTGCCCATGCCCGCGGCGACGTTGAACAGCGGCGCGATCAGGATCCCGGCAATGCCGGCGAACACCGTCGACAGCGCGAACGCCACCGCGATCACGCGCCGCGTGTCGATGCCCATCAGCCGTGCCGCCTCGGGCTGCTGCACCACCGCGAGCATGGCCTTGCCCATGCGCGTGCGGCGGGTGACGAAGCTCAGGCCCGCGGCGATCAGCAGGGCGACCACCGGGATCACGAGCTGCAGGGGATAGGCGCCGACGCCGAGGATCTGCACCGGCTCCTCGGCCAGCGGCGACGGGAAGCTGCGCGGCTCCTTGCCGAAGGTGAACAGCGCGAGGTTGTCCAGCACCACGCCGCCGGCCACCGTGGCCATCAGCCAGCCGTTGCTGCCGCGCTCGGCGAAGGGGCGCACCAGGAAGCGCTCCACCACGAGCCCGAACAGCGCGCAGATCGCGAGCGCGGCGCCGATGGCCAGCGGCAGCGGCCAGCCGAGGCCGAACGCGAGCATGTAGGCCGCCACGGCGCCCAGCATCATCGAGCTGCCCTGGGAGAAGTTCACGGTGTTGGAGACCACGTAGGTGACGTGGAAGCCGAGCGCGAGCAGCCCGTACATGGCCCCGAGGCCGAGGCCGGTGACGAGCGCGGAGACGAAGAGCATGCGTGGGCCGCCCGGATCGCCTGGCACGCTCGCCGCGGGCGCCGGAAGCACCCGCGGCGCGCGTCGGGGCCGATTACTTGATGGGGACGATCTCGCCGTCGACGAAGCGCGTGAACAGGTAGTCCGACGGGCCGAGCGCGTCGTGCTGCGTCGGCGAGAAGGGCTTCACGTAGGTCTTGATGAGGCCCTCATGGCGATCGATGGCATAGAAGCCCTCGCGGATCTTCGGGCCCTCCAGCGATCCTGCGTTCTTGATCGCGAGCGCCGTCAGGTGCATCGCGTCATAGGCGTTCGCGATGCCGACCGCCGGGGTGACGTCGGCGTTGCTCTTGATCTCCGGAAACCGCTTCTTGAGCGCGGCCATCATCGCCGTCGCGCGCGGCGAGTCGTTGCCCGAGAAGGTGAAGGTCTGGATCATCTCCACCTCGCTCGCGCGCGGGCCCGCGAGCTCGGAGAAGCGCCCGCCCGCCGGGCCCCAGTGCGAGACCACCGGCACCTGCCAGTCCATGCGCGTGAGCGACTTGACCACCTGCGAGGACGGGCCGACGTTGCCCACCATGAACAGGGTGTCCGCGCCCGCCTCCTTGAGCCGGGTGAGCTGGGGCACCACGTCCACGTCCGAGTTCTCGATCTTCTCGATGCCGGCGTAGGGCAGCCCCTTGGCCGCGAGGGCCGCCTTCAGCCCCTTCTCGTTGGACTCGCCCCACGGGTTGTTGATGAGGATCATGCCCGGCTTCTTCGCGCCGTGGACCGTGACGGCACGCTCCACCAGCGCCACGTCCACCAGCTCGTCCACCGCCGAGACCCGGAACACGTAGTTCGGATCGGCGCCGTTCTTCGTGATCGGCGTGCCCGCCGCCCACGGGCCCATGAACGGCACCTTCACCTGGTTCACGAACGGCACGATCGCGAGCGAGACCGGCGTCTGCAGCCCGCCGAACAGCACCGCCACCTTCTCGCGCTGGATCAGCTCGCGCGCGGCGGTGAGGCCCTTGCCCGGGTTCGTCTCGTCGTCGCGGCGCAGCAGCTCCACCGGTTTGCCCAGCAGGCCGCCGGCCGCGTTGATCTCGTCGATGGCGATGATCATGCCGCGGGTGATGGCCTCGCCGGACTTGGCCGACGGTCCGGACAGGCTCGCGATGAGGCCGATCTTGACCGTGTCCGCCGCTGCCGCGGCGAGCGGGCCGGCGAGGGTGAGGGTGAGCACGACGCCGGCGAGCAGGCCGCGGCGGGACGAAGTCGTCAGGTTCATTTCCGGTCTCCTCGGATCCGCGCGTGGCGCGCGCGTGCGGGACAGCAATCGATGTGCCAGCTCCGGCGCCCGCGCGGCGCCGGCACCCCGTGGGCGCCGGGGCGGGCGGCGCACCGGATCGAGGCATCATAGCCGCAGGACGCACCCGGTTGCAGCAGGCACCGCGCTTGCGCGGCGCGCCGCGGTGGTCGATTCTTGCCGCTCACGACCCACGGAGGAGCCGCCATGTCCAGCGCCCGGCCCGTCGCCACCGAGTCCGCAGCCGACGCCGCCCGCCGCGTGGTGGAGGCCTTCCTCGTCGCGTCCATGGTGCCCGACCCGGAGACCGCCGCGAGCTACATGGCCGAGGGGGTGAAGATCACCTTCACGGGCGGGCGCACGTTCGGCCATCCGCGGGAGACCGCGGGCTTCAACGCGCGGCGCTACCGGTGGGTGAAGAAGCGCATGGACCGCTTCGACGTGGCGCCGGGCGACGGTGAGACGGTGGTCTACAGCATCGGCACCCTGTACGGCGCGTGGCCCGACGGCAGCGAGTTCGAGGGCAACCGCTACGTGGACCGCTTCGTGGTGCGCGACGGCCTGATCGTGCAGATGGACGTGTGGAACGACAGCGCCGAGCGGATCCTCACGATGCGGGGCATCGAGGCCTGAGGCACGTCCGGGTCTCGCGAGGCCCCCGGGCCGTCACGGCCGGTGCAAGGTCACGGGCTCGCGGGTGAAGGTCCGCCGGCCGCGCTTGTAGCCCGTCAGCGGCACGGCCACCGTCTGCACCGCCTCCTCGGGGGTGGCGCAGTCTAGCACCACGAGATCCGCCGGCCGCCCCGGCGCGATGCCGTAGTCTTCGGCGCGCAGCAGCGCGCCGGCGCGCTCGGTGACCATGCTCAGGCACTCGCGCCACTCGGCGCGCCGGCCGAGCTTGGCCACGTTCGCGTACAGGTTTGCCATGCGCACCAGCGAGCAGTCGCCGAAGGGCGTGAAGGGGTTCAGCACGTTGTTGGTGGCGAGGCTGCAGTTGACCCCCATCTCCATCAGCCGGTGCACCGGCGCGACGCCGCGCACGATGTCGTGGTCGCGACCCGCCCCCATCAGGAACAGATCCGTCGACGGCAGCACCGTGACCGCCACCCCCGCGTCGGCGAGATCGGCGCCGATGCGCGCGAGGGCCGGCGCGTCGAGGGCGGACAGCTTGCTCACGTGGCCGATGGCGACCCGACCCTGCCAGCCCGAGCGCTGGGTCGCCTCACACACGTAGCCCGCCGTCATGCCGTGCGGATCCGTGTCGAAGTCCAGGTGGAAGTCCACGTCCACGTCGAACGCCCGCGCGAGCTCGAACACGCGGTCGATCTGGCCGCGCGGGTCGCTGTCGGTGTAGGGACAGCCGCCCACCACCCGCGCGCCGCGCTCCAGCGCCGCGACCATGAGCTCGTCCGTGCCCGGGTTGTTGAGCAGGCCCTCCTGCGGGAACACGCAGATCTCGAGGTCGAGCGCCCACGCGTACTCGGCAGCCAGCGGCAGCACCGCGTCGATGGACTTCAGCCCGATCACCGGGTCCACCTCCAGGTGCGTGCGCATGCGCGTCGTGCCCTGCACGATGCAGCGCTCGATCACGCGCGAGGCCCGGGCGCGGATGTCGTCGACCGTGAAGTCGCGCTTCGCCTGCGAGACCTCGCGGATGGCCTCCGCGAGGGTGCCCTCCTCTGCTCGGCAGCGATCGAGGATGCAGGCCTTGTCCAGGTGGATGTGCGTCTCGACGAAACCGGGCACCGTGAGGCGGCCGCCCAGGTCGACGCGCTCACGGCCTTGCAGGCCTGGGCCGATCGCCACGACCTGCCCCGCCGCCACCCCCACGTCCGCAACCGAGACGCCGTCGCCTTCGCGAAGCGCCGCATTCGCGAGCACCAGGTCCACGCGCCTTGCCTCCGTCCGTTGCCGCGCCGCGCACCGTGCGCGAGAGCGTGTTCAGTATCGGTGCCCGGCGCACGGCGGCGCCACCCTCGGGCCGCGGATGCGGGCCCGGGGAGGCACTTCGCCCGACCCCATTTCCCTCAGGCAAGCTCCTCGACCAGCGCCCTCGCCTCCGCCACGTCCGGGGCATCGAAGCCTTCGGTGAAGGCCTGGTAGACGGGCAGCAGCACGTCGCGGGCCTCGCATTCGCGGCCGTCGTCGCGCCACAGGCGTGCCAGGCTGCTGGCCGCGCGGAGCTCGAGCAGCCTGGCGTCCTGGGTGCGCGCCACCTGGATCGCACGCACGAAGCAGGCCTCCGCGAATGCGCCGTCCTGCCGCCGGACTTCCCCCAGCGCCCGGTGCACCTCCGACTCCAGCCAGCGCTCGCCCGTCGCGTCGATGATCGCCAGTGCCTGTTCCAGCCGCTCCAGCGCCTCGTCGGTGCGGTGCAGATCCGCGAGCGCCTGCGCCTCGAAACGCAGGGTCAGGGGCCGGGCGATGGAGTGCTCGAGCCGATCCGCGGCCTGTCGGCCTTGCCGGAGCTGGTCCAGTGCCGCCTCGGACCGGCCCAGGGCCGCGAGGGCGCTCCCGAACAGGTAGCGACCGAACACCACCCACAGCGCCATCGATCGCCGGGACGCCTCCTCGATCATCTGCTCGGCCCTGGCCCGCGCGGTCTCCCAGTCCCGTCGCAGCAGCGACGTGAACGAGAACCACAGGGCGTCGTATGCCAGGGTCGTCGCGTTGTTCAGCGAGCGAGCGAGGTCCGAGGCCCGGTCCGCGAACGTCTTCGAGCGGTCGACGTGCCCCTGGAACAGCAGGGCAATCGCCAGGTGCCACAGGGCCCCGACCCCCATGTCGTGACCGTACAGGTGTGCGGTGTCCCGGTGCCGCACCGGGTCGTACAGGGACAGCGCCTGCTCCGCGTGGGCGCGGGCCCGCTCGAACCGGCCCAGCGGGTTGAGCACCACCGCGAGCACCCGGTGGGCGACCAGCTTCGGCAGGGTCTCGTCCTGCTGCACGGCGCGACGCAGCATGTCCTGGGCGACCTCCAGGTTCCGATCCAGAGCCGCGCGGTTCCAGTACAGCATGCACAGGCCGTGCAGCACCGGAAATCGCCGCGCGTCCTCGCCCAGCTCGTCCAGCAGGCTGCGCCCGCGCAGGTACGCCGCCTCGGTCTCCGTCGAGGAGTAGCCTTGCAGCGCGATCAGCGCGGAGCCGAGACTGATCTGCATGTCCAGCTCCAGGCTGCTCGCCTGCGCCTTCGACACCACGTGGGCGACGGCCTCGATGCCCCGGCGAAGGTGCGCCACCGCTTCCACGTTGGCCGAGCGCGCCACCGCGCGCTGGCCGGCGAGCAGCCACTGGGGTGCCGCCTCGGCGTGCAGCGCCGCCTGGGAGTAGTGGTGGGCCAGCACCTCCGGCTCGTTCGCCACCTGCTCGGCAAATTGCGTCCGCAGCGCCTGCGCGACGCCTGCGTGAATCTGCTGTCGGCGGCTGCGCAGCAGCGCGTCGTAGGCGGTGTCCTGGATCAGGGCATGCTTGAACACGTAGACCGCTTCCGGCCCGGTCCCGCGCCGGAACACGATCCCGGACTCCACCAGCCGGTCTAGCGCATGGCCGAGCTCTCGTTCGTCCATGTGCGACACCGCCGCCAGCAGTCCCTGTCCGAACTCGCGCCCGATGGCCGCGCCGATCTGGCAGACCTCCTTGATCCCCTCCAGGCGGTCGAGGCGTGCCATGAGGGAATCCTGCAAGGTCGAGGGGATCGCCAGGGGCGGCAGCGGGCCGGTGAGCACGTAGGCGTCCTCGCGCCGCTCGAGCAGGTCGGACTCCAGGACGGTCCTGGTCAGCTCCTCCACGAACAGCGGTATTCCATCCGTCTTGGCGATGATCTGCCTCATCACCACCTCGGGCAGCCGCCGACCGCGGGTCAGGTCCGCGACGAGCAGCCGGCAGGCATCGCGCCCGAGGCGATTGAGCTCGAGCACGGTGGTGTGCGCGTGGCGGGACCAGGGCGACTCGAACTCCGGGCGGTGGGTCGCGAGCAGCAGCATCGGCAGGCTGGCGGCACGCTCCACCATGATGTCCATGAGATCGCGCGTGGTGGGGTCGATCCAGTGCGCGTCCTCGAGGATGAGCAGCAGCGGCGCCTGGCGCGCGAGGCTCTCGAAACCGCGCACCAGTGCCTGCAGGGTCTTCTGCTTCTGCTCCTGGGGCGGCATGTCCAGCCGCGGATAGCGCGGCCCGGCGGGAATCGACAGCAGCGACGCCAGCAGCGCCACGTCCTCGGGGGGCAGGGGCGATCGGGCCAGCAGCGACTCGAGCTTCGCCAGTCGGGTCCCGGCATCGTCGTCGCGGGCGAAGTCCGCGGCGAAGGCAAACTGCCGGATCACCGGATACAGGGGACTGTTCGCATGGTGCGGCGAGCACTGGTACTGGACCCGCACGTGCGCATCGCCCTGCAGGCGCGCGCGCAGGGTCTGGGCGATGCGCGACTTGCCGATCCCGGCCTCGCCCGACAGCAGGGCCACCTGGCCCTCGCCCTGCTTCGCGCGCTGCCAGCGCGCGAGCAGCAGCTCGACTTCCTGGTCACGCCCCACGAAGGCGCCGAGCTCGCCGGGGTGCCGCGCCTCGAAGCGGCTCGGCGCCGTCTGCTCGCGATTCACCCGCCACGCCGGAACCGCGCCGGCGATCCCCCGCAGCACCTGCGGGCCCAGGTCTTCCAGCTCGAACTCGCCGCCGAGCAGCTCCCGGGTCCGGGCACTGATGACGACCGAGTCCGGGCTGGCCACGCCCTGCAGGCGAGCGGCCAGGTTGGGCGTCTCGCCCACCACCGTGCTTTCCTGCGCCGCGCCTTCGCCCACGATGTCGCCCACCACGACCTGGCCGGTGGCGATGCCGACGCGAACCTGCAGGGGACGTCCGCCCTGCGCGGGCAGTCTTGCCACGGCCTCGAGGATGGCCAGTGCGGCCCGCACCGCGCGCTCCGCGTCGTCCTCGTGGGCGCGCGGATAGCCGAAGTACGCGAGCAGGCCGTCACCCACGTAGCGCGCCACGTAGCCGTCGTAGCGTGACACCGCGCCGGCGCAGGCATCCTGATACACGCGGATGACGTCTCGCAGCTCCTCGGGATCGAGGCACTGGGACAGCTCCGTGGACCCGACCAGGTCGGCGAACATCACCGTGAGCTGGCGACGCTCCGCGCCACCCTGGGGCGTGGGCACCGGCGGTGGGGCTTGTGCGGCGTGGTCCGCCCGGGGCGCGGCCCCCGCCAGCCCCCGGGCCGCCTTGAGGAGCTTGCGGCGCGGGCCGATGGGCAGCCCCATCTCGCGCAGATCGTCCTCGGTCAGCTCCGGCAACGTCGCGAGATCGATCTCGTGCTCGGCAAACACCGCCCGGTACTTGCCGAGCCCGAGACCGTCCAGCCATCCTGCGAGGTCGTCCATGAAGAACCGGACCTTGCGAGACGAACTGGCATGAAGATACGCCGGATCGCGCCCGGTTTCCCACCCGGCAGGGCGCCGCGACCGGTGGGGGCCGCTGCATGCCACCTCCGGCAGGCCCGACTCGGGATCATCGCGCTGCCCGCCATCGTGGCAGCGCTCTCCGGTCGCCCCGCGTGCGCGTGTGGGTGGCATGAGGGATACTGCACGCGCAGCCGCGTGCCGTCCGGCCGGAAGGTCACGCCAGTTGACGGGGACCATCGTTCGGGTAACGGTGAGCCCGCGGCCAGGGTTGCGGTCGGGGTCACCTGTCAGGCGGCTTGTCTGGCAACCTCTCTCGCAACATCTCCGGCAACGTCTCTTTCAACCATGGAGTGCCTCGCCATGCTTCGTCGCAGTGCAGTCATCCTCTCGCTCGCCCTGTCCTCGTTTGCCGTCCTGCCGGGTGCGCGGGCGCAGGAGGTGGTGAATTACGGCGTCCAGCCCGCCACGCAGCCGATCTACATCGCCCGCGCGCTGGGGCTCCTGGCGCCCATCGAGAAGAAGCACAACGTCAAGATCGAGTTCCGATCGTTCTCCTACGGCGCGCCCGAGAACCAGGCCATCGCCGCCGGCGAGCTGCAGATCGCCTCCGCCGGCATGGGCCCGGCCATCGTCGCCGCCGCGCGCCTGCCTGCGAAGCTCGTGGCCATCTCGATCCTCGAGCAGACCGCCATCCTGGTGCCCAAGGACTCATCGGTGATGTCGGTGGCGGACCTCAAGGGCAAGCGGGTGGCGTTTCCCGGCGAGGGCTCGCAGCAGTACCCGCTGCTGCTCAAGGCGCTTGCCGACGCGGGGCTTGCGGAGTCCGACATCGAGCTGTTCAAGACCAAGGGATCCGACATTCCGACCCTGCTGCAGCAGAAGTCCGTGGATGCCGGCATCACCTGGGACCCGCATGTCTCCAACGCGCTTGCCGCCGGCCACTCCCGCGTCCTGCTGAAGGCGGAGAAGATCATGCCGATCAAGGAGGGCCACTACATCGGCAACGGCGAGTACGCCCGAGAGGACTTCATCGCCGCGCGCCCCGAGCTGGTGCAGGACCTGGTTCGCGCGAACGTCGAGGCCATCGCCTACATCATCGACGATCCGAAAGGCGCGGCCAGTCTCTGGAGCAAGGAGATCGGATTTCCGGTGGAGGTCATCGACTTCTCCCTGTCGGAGGGGATCTCCGTTTACAGCAAGGACATCACGCCGTCGAAGGAGACCGTCGACGCCTATACGAAGTTCCTGAAGGATGCGGGGATCCTGAAGCCCGAGGACAACCCCAAGGTGGACGCGAGCTTCGCAGAGAAGGCGATGAAGATGTGATCCAGGCGGATCGGCGGGCTTTCGATGCAAGGGGTCATCACGGCGAGCAGAAGGGCGCTGCCCTTCCTGTACGCGGCGATATTCATCGTCATCGTGTGGCAGGTGGTGGTGGTGGCGACGAAGGCCCACCCCTCCGTCCTGCCGCCGCCGTGGGACGTGGCCAGGGGGTTCGTCGCGCTGGTCGCGAGCGGCGAGATCTTTCTCCACGCCGGGGTGAGCCTGGCGCGGGTGGCCTCGGCGTGGCTGCTGTCGGCGGCCATTGCCATTCCGCTGGGCCTCGCCATGGGCCGCTCGCGGCTGCTGGAGCGGCTGATCGATCCGGTCGTCGAGCTGTTCCGCCCCATCTCCCCGCTGGCCTGGATCCCGCTCGCCATCCTGTGGTTCGGCATCAGCGAGGCGGGCAAGGTGTTCATCGTGTTCATCGGCACCTTCTTCCCAATCCTGCTGGCCACCGTGGCGGGAGTGAAGAGCATCGATCCGGTGCTGGTGCACGCCGGGCAGGTGCTGGGGTGCACCGATCGGATGTCGCTGTTTCGCAAGGTGGTCCTGCCGGCATCCCTGCCCAGCATCGTCGTGGGCCTGCGGATCTCCTTCGGCACCGGCTGGGCCGCGATCATCGCGGCCGAGCTGGTGGCGGCCCGCTCGGGCCTCGGGTACCTGATCGCCAACGGCATGGAGATCCTGCGCGCCGACCAGGTGCTGGTGGGGATGGCCGTGATCGGCATCCTGGGGGTGGGCTTCGACGCGTTCTTCCGCTTCCTCAACCGCAAGCTGGCCTGGGCCGAATGAGCACGCCGGGGCGGCAGGCCGTCTCCGGGAAGCCCATCACCATCGATGGCGTCACGAAGATCTACGCCAGCCGATCGGGAGCACCGGTGGAGGCCCTCGCGCCGCTGAGCCTCGACATCGCGGCGGGCGAGTTCGTGGTGATCGTCGGGCCATCGGGCTGCGGCAAGAGCACCCTGCTCTACATGCTGGCGGGGTTCAGCACGCCCACCGCGGGGTCGATCTCGGTGGCCGGCGAGCCCGTCAGCGGCCCCGACATCGATCGGGGCATGGTGTTCCAGAGCTATGCCCTGTTCCCGTGGCTCACGGTGCGCGGCAACGTGGAGTTCGGGCTGGAACGCAAGGGCATTGCCAGGGCCAGGCGACGGGAGATCGCAGCGGAGTATCTGGCCCTCGTCGGGTTGCTGGACTTCGCGGACAAGCACGTGTCGGAGCTCTCCGGCGGCATGAAGCAGCGGGTGGCGATCGCGCGCGCGTTCGCCACCGAGCCGTCGGTGATATTCATGGACGAGCCCTTCGGCGCGCTGGATGCCCTGACGCGTCGGTTCCTGCAGCGCGAGCTGCTGCACATCTGGCGCGAGCACCGCAAGACCGTGCTCTTCATCACCCACTCGGTACCGGAGGCGATCTTCCTGGCGGATCGTATCGTCGTCATGACCGCGCGGCCCGGCGAGGTGAAGAGCACAATCGCGGTGGATCTGCCGCACCCGCGGGACCTCACCGCCGACGGGTTCCGGGACATCGAGCGGCGCATCTACGCCGATCTGGACGAGGAGCTGGCCAGGTCGTTTGCCCAGGAGGGCCGATCCGAGGGTGGCTGATCCCGCCGCGCTGTCCGCCTGCGCCGCGGCGACCGCGATCCGTCGCGGCACGCTGGGCAGCGAGTCGCTGGTCGCCGCGTGCCTCGAGCGCATCGCGGCACGGGAGCCGGCGGTGCGCGCGTTCGTCGATCTGCAGCCGGAGCGTGCCCTGGCCCGGGCCCGGGAGCTCGATGGGCGGCAGCCCCGGGACGACGAGCCGCTGTTCGGCGTGCCGGTTGCGGTGAAGGAGATCTTCGACGTGGCCGGCTATCGGTGTGCCTGGGGCACGAGCCTGCACGCCACCCGGGTGCCGGCCGTGCACGCGCCTGGCGTCGCGCGCCTGGAGAGCGCAGGCGCCATCGTGCTCGGCACCACCGTGTCCACCGAGTACGCCATTGCCGCCGCCGGTCCCACCACCAACCCCCACGATCCGGGGCGAACGCCCGGCGGCTCGTCCAGCGGCTCGGCAGCGGCGGTGGCCGCGGGCATGGTGCCGCTCGCCCTCGGTTCCCAGACCATCGGCTCCATCGTGCGGCCCGCCACCTACTGCGGGGTACTCGGGTTGAAACCCACGCGCGGTGCCATCACCACCGTGGGCGTCATGCCCCTGGCCGACGAGCTCGACCACGTGGGCGTGCTCGCCCGGGAGGTGCAGGACCTGGCGCTGGCCTGCCGCGTGCTGTTCGATCCCGGGAACGGGGTACCGGGCCCGCCGGCGGTCACGCCGCCGGAGCCGGATGGCACGTCCTGTCCCGCTCAGGTGGTGCACGTCGTGGGGCCGCTCCGGGAGCGAGTCCGCACGGCCAGTGAGCAGGCCGTGACACGCGCTCTGGAGTCCCTTGCGCGCGCCGAAGTGCCTGTCACCCGCATCGAGCTGCCGGGCGGGTTCGAACGCATCGAGTGGCTCACCCTGACCCTGCTCTGCCGCGGCATCGCACGCCACCACGGCGCCGACTACGATCGCGGTGCGGCGTCCATGAGTCCCCGGGTGCGGGAGCTGATCGAGCGTGGGCGGGCCACCGGCGATGCCGAGCATGCCGAGGCACTGGCGCTGGCCGGTGAGCTGACCGGACAGCTCTCGGACCTGCTGGCGCCGGGGACGGTTGCGGTGAGCGCCGCGGTGGACGACGTCGCGCCGCGCCTCGCCGAGGGCACCGGCGCGCCGCTCCTGCAGGCCCTGTGGACCGTCACCGGCCTGCCGGCGCTGGCGGTCCCCTGCGGCCTGGTGGGCGGCCTCCCCGTCGGTGTTCAGATCGCCGCCGCGGCGGGCGGGGAATCCACGCTGTTCGGCGCCGCGCGAATCATTGCGCGCCACGCGTAACCATGCCGGTCCCGGGGGTACGATGAAGCTCGGCGGATCTGACGGCGCTTGACGTGCGGTCAGGCGCAGTGGTCGCGACACCCAGATGGACCGATCTTGCGGTAGTCGCTCACGATGCCGTCCGTGATCTCGATGTCGCAGCAGGCCAGCAGCCTGTCCCTGAGCATGGCCCGACCCCGCGAGACCCGGCTCTTGATGGCGGACACGGACACGCCCTGGGACTGCGCCAGCGCGCGCATGGTCTCACCCTGGAACTCGGTGGCGATGAGCGTGTCCCGGTACAGGGGGGGAAGCCGTTCCACGAACGCGCGCAGGCACTGGGAGAGCTCCTGGTGCATCTGCAGGTCGTCCGCTTCCCTTTCCGGCAGCTGGTCGTCCAGCGTCTCCATCGCGCCGGGCGCCGAACGGTAGTGGTCCGCGAGCGTCGTGCGGGTGGCGGCAAACAGCCATCCCGCCAGGTTGTCGATGCGCCGCCCGGCGCGTTGCGACGTGAGCGCCTTCACGAACACGTCCTGCACCAGATCCTCGGCCTGGGCCGGATCGGGAACACGCCTTCGCAGGTAACCGCGCAGGCTTTGCCGGAGGTCCGTGAAGGCTGCCCCCAGGTCGTCAGTCCCCGCCTGCATGGTCCTCGTGCCTCAATCGCAGCATCGAGTGTCCCCCCGCGCCGCCGTCTCCGGGCCGCAGCCCGCTTTCGGCCGCGGCGCGACGTCCGTGCCGAAGGTCTCGGCATCCGCCATGGTGTGGAAGTGCTCCCACGGGACACCCTGGGGGTCGATGATCCAGTGCTTCTCGCTCACGGCGTAGCAGCAGGCCGCCTGGCCCCGATCGAGCAGCGTGCCGTTGGATGCGTCTTCCGCCAGGGCCGCGAGATCTTCGAGCTCCGCGGCGGAATCGGTCTGCATGCCGAAATGGTTGAGTCCGGCCGCATGCCCGCGAGACGAGATGGCGAAGTTCAGCCGTGGATCCTCGAGCATCCACTTGGCGTAGTCCTCCTTCTGCCTGGCCGGGGGCTGCCCGAACAGCTTGCTGTAGAAGGCGATGTTCCCGGCCAGGTCATCCACCGCCAGGTGGACGTGAAAACGTTTCATGGCAAGGCTCCTGTCGAGGTTGCGGGGGCGCGCGTGGCCCCTCCACCGGGTATAGACGCAAAACCCCGGAAAGGGTCGCAGGATACCCCGGCGCCCCGCCCGTCACGATGAATCCTTCGACGGGGTCGAGACCGGAGCCCGCCGTCCGGCGTCAGCCCAGCGCCTCGTCCAGCCAGCCGTTCAGCGCCGCGATGGAGTGCTCGCTCATCACCCCGCCGGCGGGGTTGATGACCAGCGGACCCGGGCGGTAGCCGCCGCTCTCGAGACCGCGCTGCACCGCCTCCACCAGGCGGATGTCCTCGGCCACGGTGGTGTTCAGATCCTGCTCCGCCAGCCGGTACAGGGTGTCGGACTCGATGCCGTCCACCGAGAACCACCGGCGGATGACCCGCGTGGTGCGTTGGTCCATGACCTGCCATTCGTAGGTGTTGAGCACGTTGCCCGGGTAGACCTGGAAGGAGAACGTGGGCCACAGGAACCACGACGTGTAGTCCAGCGCCCGCGGGTGTGAGTCCGGGTCGACGGGGTAGCTCATGGCATCGGCGGACACGGACCTGGTCACGTGGCGCAGGATGTGGCCGCTGGGCACGATGTCGTAGCCGTCCGCGTCCACCACGCCGCTCGCGAAGGTGGGGTGGTTCAGCCGGCAGTGATAGCACTCGCTGTAGTTCTCCACCGTCACCTTCCAGTTGCAGCGCTCCACCACCTCGCGGGTGTAGGTGGGCATCAGCCGGTGCAGATCCGGCAGGAACTCCTCGAGTCCCGCAGCGAGGCCCGGGTACCAGTGCTCCATGGGCTCGGCATCCGGATCCAGGTTCACGAACACGAAGCCGCCCAGCACCTCGCAGCGCACCGGCGTCAGGCAGATGCGCGAGCGGTCGAAGCCCGCCACCTTCTCCGTGCCCGGCGCGCGCCTGAGCCGCCCGTCCAGCTCGTAGCTCCAGGCGTGGTAGGGGCACACCAGGGTGCGCTTGCTGCCGGCGCCCTCCACCAGGCGGTGGCCACGGTGCATGCACACGTTGTAGAAGGCGAGCACGTCCGCGTCGCGACCGCGCACGCAGAAGAGACTCCGCCCGTGCAGCTCGAAGGCGAAGTAGTCGCCGGGGCGCTCGAGCTGCGAGACGTGCCCCGCGTGCTGCCACACGCGCCGGAACAGGCGCTCCTGCTCGCGGCGGAACTCCCCCGGATCGGTGTAGCGCTGCGCTTCCAGGGCATGGGCGACGTGCGTGGCCATCCTCAACCCTCCTCGTTCCAGTACACGCCGAGCTCGTGCCGGCGGCGGTGGAAGCGCTCGATGCTCGCCACGACCTCCGGCGGCGCGTCGGCGATCACGAAGGCCATGAGCGTCTCGAACAGGGCCGACAGGGCCACCGTCGAGGTGAAGAACTGCGCCGTCTCCGTGGGCACCCGGAACACCTGCGCCGCGCCCAGTGCGATGGGGGACGCCAGGCTGTCGCTGATGGCGATCACCGCCACGCCCTGGCCGCGGGCCGCGCGCACCGCCTGCACCACCTCCGTGCGGTAGGGCTCGAAGGTGACGGCCAGCAGCACGTCGCCGGGCCCGGCGCGGGCCAGGTCGTCCACCGCCACGCTGCCGGTCCTCGGAATGGCCACCACGGTCTCCAGGGCCATGCCCGCCAGGTAGGCGAAGTTGCGGGCCACCGCATGGGCGATGCCCACCCCCAGCACGTAGGTGACGCGCGCCTCCACGATGCGGTCCGCCGCCGCCTTCACGCCCTCGGCGGTGATCTCCCCGTAGAGGGCCTCCACGTTGGCCAGGGCGCCGCCGGCCATCTCCGTGAGCAGTTCCCCGTGGCGTCCGCCGCGGGCGATGGACTGCAGCCAGCGCGCCCGGTCCGGGAAGTCCCCGGCGCCGGTACGGATCATCTCCCGGAACGGCTCGCGGAAACCCTCGTAGCCCTCGAAGCCCACCGCCCGCGCCATGCGCACCAGGGTGTTGGGCTTCACGCCGGCGGCGGTCGCCAGCTCGCTGATGGAGCTCACCCCCACCTCCCGGGGATGGTCCAGGGCGAAGCGGGCCGCCTTGCGCAGCTGCGGGCTGAGCGTGGGCAGGGCGTCCAGCAGCCGGCCACGCACCTGCTCGGACGCGGTGGCCGGAATTGGTACGATCGGTTGCTGCATGGAATTTGATGGTAAATACTTACCACCTGCCCGTCCAGCCTGGACGACCGGTCGTCGTACCTCCAGGGAGCCGCCCAACCCGTGACCGAACACGCCCGCGTCGTCATCGTCGGAGGCGGCATCCTGGGATGCTCGCTGGCCTACCACCTGGCCCGGGAGGGCTGGCGCGACGTGGTCCTGCTGGAGAAGGCGGAGCTCACCTCCGGCTCCACCTGGCACGCCGCCGGCCAGGTCACCCACTCCACCTCCAGCTACGCCCTCGGCAAGATGGCGGGCTACGCCATCGATCTCTACAAGCGCATCGAGGGGGAGACGGGCCAGTCGGTGACCTTCCACGACTGTGGCTCGCTGCGCCTCGCCTACAGCGACGACGAGGTGGACTGGCTGCGCTACACCCTGAGCGTGGGCCGGGCGCTGGGGCACCCCATGGAGGTCCTCGGGCCCACCGGTATCCGCGAGCGCCACCCCTTCTACAACCTGGACGGGGTCAAGGCCGCCCTGTGGACGCCGGAGGACGGCCACGTGGACCCGGCGGGCGCCACCTTCGCGCTGGCCGCCGGCGCCCGCGCGGCGGGCGCGCGGATCATCCGCCAGTGCCGCGTCACGGGTATCGCCCGGGAGACCAGCGGCGAGTGGCGGGTGAGCACCGGGCAGGGCGACTGGCTGTGCCGGCACGTGGTCAACGCCGGCGGCACCTACGCGCGGCAGATCGGGCAGTGGACGGGGCTGGATCTCCCCATCACCTGCATGACCCACCACTACCTGGTCACCGACACGGTGCCCGAGTTCCTGGCGCTGGACCGGGAGCTGCCGGTGGTGCGCGACGACCGGGAGGTGTCCGGCTACGTCCGCATGGAGCAGAAGTCCGGCCTCATCGGCATCTACGAGAAGGCGAACCCCAATACCGTGTGGCTGGACGGCACGCCCTGGGAGGCCGAGAGCGAGCTGTTCGATCCCCACTACGACCGCATCATGCCCTGGCTCCAGAACGCCATGGAGCGCATGCCGGTCCTGGCGGAGCTCGGGATCAAGCGCGCGGTGCACGGCGCCATCACCCACCCGCCGGACGGCAACATGCTGCTGGGCCCGGCGCCGGGCCTCGAGAACTACTGGTGCTGCTGCGGCTGCCAGATCGGCGTGGGCTGGGGGCCCGGGGCGGGGAAGTACCTGGCCCAGTGGATGGTGCACGGCGCCGCCGAGGTGTCCATGCGCGAGTTCGACCCGCGCCGCTTCGGCGGGTTCGCGACACACGAGTACGCGGTGACCAAGGCCTGCGAGGACTACCTGCTGCGCCACGAGATCCCCTATCCGCACTTCAACCGCCTCGCGGGGCGTCCGGTGAAGCCCGGGCCCCTGTACCGGCGCCTGCAGGGCGAGGGCGCGGTGCACGAGGAGGTGTTCGGCTGGGAGCGCCCGCGCTGGTTCGCGCGCAACGGCACCGAGGCGCGGGACGTGTACTCCTTCCGCCGTCCCGGCTGGTACGACACCGTGGCCCGGGAGGTGGCGGCGGTGCGCGAGCGGGTGGGCGTCATGGACATCTCGGCATTCGCCAAGATCCAGGTGTCGGGCCGCGACGCGGCGCGCTTCGTGAGCCGCATGATCGCCAATCGCGTGCCGGGCACCGCGGGCGGCATCGTGCTCGGCCACATGTTGAACGAGAAAGGCACCATCGAGGCGGAGACCACCGTGGTGCGCCTAGCCGAGGACCGCTTCTACTTCGTGTTCGCGGCGTTCTTCGAGCTGCGGGTGCGCGACTGGCTCACGCGCCACCGGCGCGAGGGCGAGGACCTGCGCATCGACAACGTGTCCTCGGACTACGGCGCCATCGCGCTGCAGGGCCCGCGCTCCCGCGAGGTGCTCGCGCGGGTCACCCAGGCGCCCCTGGACAACGGATCGTTCCCCTGGCTGACGGCCCGGGAGATCCTCATCGCCGGCGTGACGGTGCGGGCGCTGCGCCTGTCCTATGCCGGCGAGCTCGGCTGGGAGCTGCACGTGCCGAAGGCGCAGGCGCTGGCGGTGTTCGACGCCCTGTGGGCGGCGGGCGAGGATGGGGGCATCGCCCACTACGGCTCGTTTGCCATGAACGCCATGCGCATGGAGAAGATGTTCAAGGGCGCCTCGGAGCTCACCAACGAGGTCACGCTGCCCGAGGCGGACGTGATGCGCTTCGTGCGCCTGGACAAGCCCGGCGGATTCATCGGCGACGACGCCACCCGGGCCAGCCTCGCGCGCACGGACCGGCCGTGGCAGTGCGTGCAGCTGCGGGTGCATGCCGACGGTGCCGACTGCCTGGGCGGCGAGGCGGTGCTCGCCGGCGGCGAGCGGGTGGGCGCCGTGTCCTCCGGCGCCTACGGCTTCAGCGTCGGCGCCTCGCTCGCCTTCGCCTACGTGCACCCGTCCCGCGCGACGCCCGGCGCGGAGCTCGAGGTCATGGTGCTCGGCGAGCCCCGCCCCGCCCGCGTCCTCGCCGCGCCCCTCCACGACCCCGGCAACGAGCGCCCCCGCGCATGAATTCAAGAGGGACGCAGGCGCTTGATTTCACGATTCTCACGTCCGCCTGTCTCGTTCATCGCCATCGGGACACCGCTCCACCTGGCCCCCGCATCGGTCCCGTGCGGTTGCACACGCGTCCGCCCGGCGAGCACGTCGATGGCTTCGAAGCTGTCCCGAAACCGCCAGGGGGTGTGCCAGGACTTGATGGAGCAAGCAACCGTCCGTCACCCTGGCAGCGGGCGCGGTCGTGGAGCTCGTTGCCCGCCTTCAGCCTTTGATGCAAACGACCGGCGTCAGACACGCCACCTTGCGCGCCAGCCCTGCGGCGTGGGCGGCATCCACGACCGCGGTCACGTCCTTGTAGGCGCCCGGCGCCTCCTCTGCGACACCGCGCATCGACGGACTCCTGATCAAGATCCCCCGGTGAGCGAGATCGTCCACGAGCTGGCGTCCGCGCCAGCGACGCTTCGCCGCATGGCGGCTCATCGCTCGTCCGGCGCCGTGACAGGCCGACGAGAACGCGCGCTGCTCGCTGGACACGGTCCCGGCCAGCACGTAGGAGGCAGTGCCCATGCTTCCACCGATGAGAACAGGTTGACCGACGTTGCGCAGCGCCTGCGGGAGCTCCCCGTGTCCCGGGCCGAATGCCCGCGTTGCGCCCTTGCGATGGACGTAGAGCTCACGTGCCACGCCGCCGATCTCATGCGCTTCCACCTTGCACGTGTTGTGTGACACGTCGAAAAGGAGATCGAGGCTCGCGTCAGGAAAGTAGCGAGCAAACACGGCACGCGCGAGATGGGAGACAATCTGTCGGTTCGCCAGTGCACAGTTGATGCCGGCGCGCATGGCGCCGAGATACCGCTGACCGAGCTCCGAACGAATCGGCGCGCATGCGAGCTCGCGATCTGGCAGCTCGATGCCGAAGCGCGAGCTGGCGATCACCATGTCACGCAAGAACTCTGTGCCGATCTGATGGCCCAGGCCGCGCGATCCACAGTGAATCGTGACCAGCGCCTCACCCTCACGCAGGCCATAGGCGGCGGCAATCCCCTGATCGAAGATCTCGGACACCCGCTGGATCTCGAGGTAGTGGTTGCCCGATCCCAAGGTGCCCATCTCGCGGCGCTGGCGATGCTTCGCCCTGGCAGACACCTGTGCCGGATCCGCGCCCGGCATGCAACCGCCCTCCTCGGTACGTACGAGATCCGCCTGGTTGCCATAGCCTTGCCCGACCGCCCAGGCCGCCCCGCCCGTCAACATGGCCTCCATTGCGTCGTCGTCGAGACTGATTGAGCCGCGGCTGCCGACCCCGGCCGGTATCTCCTCGAAGAGCGAGTTGGCCAGCATCGCCTTGCACGACTCGATCGCGCCGCTGTCGAGTCCGATTGTCAGGCTACGCACTCCACAGGAGATGTCGAAGCCCACGCCACCTGCGGAGACGACGCCGTCGTCCGGGGCAAATGCCGCCACGCCGCCGATCGGGAAACCGTACCCCCAGTGCGCATCGGGCATCGCGTAAGACGCCCGGACGATACCCGGCAGCGTCGCCACGGCGACCATCTGCTCATAGACCTTCTCGTCCATCTGTGACGCAAGTGCTTCGTCGGCGAACAGCACCGCGGGAACCCGCATGGCCCCCTCTGGCTCGACGCGCCATTCGAAATCGGACACCTTCTGGAAGCGCGACAAGTCCATGTTCAGACATCCACCACGCAGCGCGCCTGCCAACACCCCTGCGCGTCCTGGTGCACCGACAATGCGGTGTAGGTGGCGCCCTTGGGCTCGACCGCCGGCAGATGGCGCGGCGGGTCCACCGGCTCGCCGTACGCCATGGCGGTCAGGCGGTCGGCGTCGATGCTGACCTCGTAGCGGCCGAAGAGCATCCCCCGCGACGCCATCTCGAAGATCAGCTCGTTCAGCCAGTCCACCAGCAGCAGCTCCGGATCACTACCCTTGCATCGCACCTCGATGCAGCTCTGAGTCTCGACCGGCTGGATCGTGATGACCGCAGTCATCGCGAGCGCCATCTGCTCGAACACCTGGGCGACACTGGATCCGCTTGCTGCCAGACCGACGTCTGCTCCGTGGGCCACGTGCCACCAGCGCGGCGGACAGCTCGTAGCGCTCATCGATCCCGGACCTCGGCGGAGCCTGAGCTGTCCTTCCCACGCATTCCTTTCCGGCTCGATGCCGGCAATGTCACGAGCGTCCTTGCCGGCGCTCCTTGGAGCACGGTGGCTGCGGAATGCGCTGTGCCCAGATCGATACCGATTGCTACCATGACACCGTTTCCCGATGGGAGAACCGTGAACCGCTCGCTCAATCGCTTTATCGTGGAAGGGCCGCGGTCTCGGGCATTGACCGGGATCAAGGCGCATTGCGATCGGTCCTTGCGGCGGCTGCGGCGCAGTTCTGATCCAGGTCAAGGCTGCCTGGCTGCGGCCGCAGGAGAATCCACTGCCCATGGTGGAATTCGTTTCAAGCGTGCACCCATGAGACCGACGTTCGAGGCAGAGCGTGTCTTCCCTCGGATGGTGGAGCTGCGGCGCGCGTTGCATCGGCACCCGGAGCTGGCCTTCGAGGAGGTGAACACGGCCGAGACGATCGTCGAGGAACTCGAACGCCTCGGCATCGCGTACAGCTACGGCGGCAAGGGCGGCGCGGTCGTGGGTCGGCTAGGTGATCGCACGGCGGCCTCGGTGGCCCTTCGAGCGGAGATGGACGCGTTGCCGGGCGCCGAGAACACAGACTTGCCGTTCGCCTCGACCATCGAGGGCAAGATGCACGCCTGCGGCCATGACGTGCACATGGCCATGGTGCTCGGCGCAGCGGCACTGCTGGCCGAAGCTCCGCCGGATGGCCAGGTCCTGTTCGTGTTCCAGCCGGCCGAGGAACGCGGCGGCGGCGCCCAGGTCGTGTTGCGCTCGGGCGCGCTGGAGACCGTCGACGCCATCTTCGGCGGCCACGTCACCCACCACTACGGAGTCGGCCAGATCATGGTGGCCGACGGCGTGATCACCGCGCAGTCCGACCGCTTCAGCATGCGTGTGCGTGGCCGGGGCGGCCACGGCGCCCGGCCCCACGAGGCAACCGACGCGGTCGTGATCACGGGCATGCTGATCACCGCCATTCAGACTCTGATCTCGAGAGAGATCAATCCGATCTACCCGTCGGTCGTGACCATCGGGCGAATCGAGGCGGGCAGTGCGGCCAACGTCATCGCGGAGAACGCCGTCCTCGAGGGCTCCATCCGCACCACGCGACCCGAGGTACGCGCGCACCTGCATGCCGGTCTGAAGCGCATGGCCTCCTCCATCGCCGCGCTGCACAACGCCCGCATCGAGGTGAAGATCGAGCCGGGCTACCCGCCGGTCGTCAACACGAGGCGCGAAGCCGCCATCTGCTACCGCGCGGCACGCTCGGTCGTCGGTGACCGCGGGCTGATGGCGTTGGACCATCCGAGCATGGGGTCGGAGGACTTCTCCTATTACCTGCAATCGATGCCTGGTTGCTACGTTCGCTTTGGTGCCCGCCGCCACGAGCACGAGTACATCCCACTGCACAGCCCGGAGTTCGACGTGGATGAGTCCGTCATGAAGGTGGGCGCCTCCTACTTCGCCACGGTCGCCCGGGAGGCGCTGAAGGAGTATCGGCAAAGCGCGGGCTAGTGTCGGGTCCCGTAGATTGATTGCGAATTCTCGGCGAGCCATCCGCGCCGCATCGGCCGCTCCTCCCGCTTCCGCATTAGGTCGTCCAACGCGATACGGACTCCAGGCCCCGACTCGGCTCAACTCTGCAGCAGCTGTTCGAGATACGCGCCCAGGCGGCGGCATCGCTCGACGGCCGAGTCGGTGCTATCTGCAAACACCATGATCTCGTAGCCTGTTCCGGCTTCGAGAGGCGAAGGCGACAGGATGACGCAGCCGACCGGCGCTCCAGCGCAGACATAGAGCTGGCCTTGAAGCGCATCCAGGATGTCAGCCACGTCATGGCGCGATCTCGACTGCCAGCGGCGATCTGCGATGACGAATGGTTGTCGGCGCCAGTCGCCGAACAGGCGAGCCGCCAGTGTCATCGGCAGCGACACGCCTCCCCATCGACCGTTGCATTCGAGCCAGTGGAGCACCGCTGCATCGAGCGCGGCACCGACCAGGATCGCGTCGAAGCTGCAGCGACCGAAGTAGCCGAGGTTCTGCAGGAGTATTCCAATCAACAGGGCTTCGCCGGCGATCCGCTCCTGCCAGGCGCATGGCAGCGCGCTCGGCGCGGCCCCCGCGAACAGCCCCTGGCGTCCAATCAGCCGTTGTTCGAAGATCCCTTCGACGATCGGATCGCCGTCGCTTGGCTGCGGAATCCACAGGTGCGCGGACGGGCTCGCCAGGACCGGCTGCTCCCAGGCCGCGAGCTGGACCGGGAACAGTCCTCTCCAGCCCGAACGGGCCATCATGCGCAACAACCATTCCCGCAGCTCGGCGAGCGATTGCCCCTCAACGGATCGGGCATCGAGCACCAGGTTGCCTTTCGAGCTGGCTGAGTCCGGCACCTTGACCACCAGCGTGGCGTGACGTCGGGCAAGCGACGCGACCCGGGATGCGAGCATGGCGGAACCCGGGACCGCCCAGCTGCGCGGCGTGGCCGACGAGCCCAGAAGCCGCTCGACACAATGGCCGAACCAGATCTTGTCGTTGGTGCAGCGAGTGAGCCATGGCAGCGGGGCCGCGACGCGCACCCGTGCGCCCGAGCGTTCGGCGATTGCGCCCGCGAGCGCCCAGACCCCGCCCGTGCCCATGTAGGGGATGACGTTGAGCTCGCCGTAACCTGAGGCGAGGGCGGAGACCCGGTCGAGCAAGCCCGGATCGCGGGCACAGCGGCCCGCGAGGGACGCACCGGGATTCGACGCGCCCGGCACGAGGATCTCGGGCTCCCCCAGTCCCAGCGTTTCGGCGCAGTAGCGCTCGAAGGCAGGAGTGCGGCCGACGCCGATCGCGACCTGGTCGCCCGAGCCGGCCAGGAGGAGCGCCCGGTAGCTGTAGCTGTGGTTCCCCAGGCTCTCGAACAGGCGGATTTCGTGGTGGTCCTCGAGGAACAGGCTGGGCGCTGGACCCACGCCGGAACTCACCCGATCGCCGAAAGCACGTGCCGGGCGCGGCCGCGGCTCCTGCCCGCGCAGCGCGCGCGCAACGCGCTCCGCGTGCTCACGTGCGGCCGAATCGAGCCGCGCCGACAGCCCCTCCCCAATCGGGAAAGGGGTCGTGCTGGCGTTGGGACACAAGGGTGGCAGCCTCAGGCGAACGGGCGGGGCGCGTTGCCCACTAGGTCGCCCAGCATGCCCTCATGCAGCACGGGCGTCGAGCCTGGCGACCTCGAGCAGGGTCATGAGCGGGAACAGGGTCAGATCGACATTCTCCGCAAGCTTGCATGGGATTCGGATGAGCCCCGGTAACCGCGTTCTGCATGGAGCCGGGATCCGAGCGCTTTGTATGGAATCGGGATCGGGTCCCGTGACCACCCATTGACTCCGCGATCTGTATAGCGTCGAGATCTGGCTCCCTGACTTCCGATCATCGCGAGGTGAGAGCATGAGCGACGTCCAGAGCATGCGCGCCGTCGTGCTCACCGGTCACGGCGGCCTGGAGCGACTGGTGTACCGGGAGGACTGGCCGCGCCCGGTGCCGGCACCGGGGCAGGTCCTCATCCGGGTGGCGGCCTGCGGGCTGAACAACACCGACGTGAACACCCGCAGTGGCTGGTACTCCAAGGGCGTCACCGGTGCGACCACCGGCGGCGCGCTGGACACCGCCGGCGACGACGACGCCGGCTGGGGCGGGTCCGCCATCCGCTTCCCTCGTATCCAGGGCGCCGACGTGGCGGGGCGCGTGGAGGCCGTAGGTCCGGGTGTGGATGCGGCGCTGGTGGGCCGCCGCGTGCTCGTCGATCCCTGGCTGCGCGACTGGGACGACCCGCTGAACCTGGACCGCACCGGCTACTTCGGCAGCGAGTGCGACGGCGGCTTCGCCGAGTACACGGTGGTGGACGCCCGCAACGTGCACCCGCTGGAGTCCGATCTGTCCGACGCGGAGCTGGCCACCTTCGCCACCTCCTGGATGACCGCGGAGAACATGCTCAATCGCGCGCAGGTGGACGACGGCGACGTGGTGCTGATCACCGGCGCCTCCGGCGGCGTGGGCTCCGCGCTCATCCAGCTCGCCAACCGGCGCGGCGCACGCACCGTCGCCCTGTGCAGCGAGAGCAAGGCCGCGGCGGTGCGCGCCGTGGGGCCGACGGCGGTGCTGCCCCGCGACCCCTCCGATCTCCGCGCCGCGCTGCGCGACGCCGTCGGCCGCGATACGGTCACCGTGCTCGCCGACGTGGTGGGCGGCGCGTCCTGGCCCGCGCACATCGACGCCCTGGCCCGGGGCGGACGCTACACCGTGTCCGGCGCCATCGCGGGCCCCATGGTCAGCCTGGATCTGCGCACCCTGTACCTGCGCGATCTCACCTTCACCGGCGCCACCGTGGTGCCGCCGGGCACTTTCGCGGATCTGGTGGGCTACATCGAGCGCGGCGAGGTGCGCCCGCTGCTGGCCGGCACCTGGCCGCTGGCGAAGCTGCGCGACGCGCAGCGGGCCTTCATCGACAAGCGCCACGTGGGCAACTTCGTGGTGGAGATGAGCGGGTGAGGATCGCCCGCGTCACCGTGTGGGCGCGTGCGCTGGCTCTGGCGAAGCCCTACCGCCTCTCCGGCGGGCGCCTCCTGTTCGAGTCCCTGGACAGCACCTTCGTGCGGGTGGATACCCACGAGGGCGTCTCCGGCTGGGGCGAGGCCTGCCCCTGGGGCGCGAGCTACCTGCCAGCCCACGGCCCGGGCGTGCGCGCTGCCCTGGAGACGCTGGCGCCGGCGCTCCTGGGTCGCGATCCCTGCGCCCTGGACGCGATCAACCGCGCCATGGACACGGCACTGCCCGGTCACCCGTATGCCAAGTCCGCCCTGGACATGGCGTGCTGGGACATCCTGGGCCGGGCCACCGGCATGCCCCTGTGGCGGCTGCTGGGCGGGGACGCCGCGCAGCCCGTGGCGCTCAGCTCCTCCATCCCCACCGGCACGCCGCAGGAGATGCTGGCCGCCATCGCCGAGGCCCGCACGCGGGGCTACCGCACCCATTCGGCCAAGGTCGGCGGCAGCGACCCGGGCGTGGACGTGGCGCGCATCGAGGCCATCGAGTCGGGCGTCGCGCCGGGCGACACCGTCACCTACGACGTGAACCGCGCCTGGACCCCCGGCGTGGCGGTGCAGGTGATGAACGCCGTGTCCGCACAGGGTTGGTTCGAGCAGCCCTGCGAGACCCTCGAGCAGTGCGCCCACGTGGCGGCGCGCACGACCCAGCCCGTCGTCCTGGACGAGTGCCTGCACACCTTCGACGATCACCTGCGGGCGTGGCGCGCACGCGCCTGCGAGGGGGTGAAGGTGAAGCCGAACCGTCTGGGCGGGCTGACCCGGGCGCGGCAGGTGCGCGACTTCGGGATCGCCGTGGGCTGGCGCATGCACGTGGAGGACGTGGGCGGCACGGTGCTGGCGGACACCGCGGCCCTCCACCTGGCGGCCACCACGCCGGCGGAGCACCGTCTGGCCAGCTGGCTGTGCCACCCGCATCTCGCCGAGGACGTGTTCCCCGGCCAGGGCGCCCGCAACGTGGACGGTTGCGCGGCGCCGCCGTCGTTGCCGGGGCTCGGGGTGACGCCTGACGGCGACCGGCTCGGCGAGCCCGTCGCCGTGCACGAGGCGCGCGCGCGTTGAAGATCTCGGCAATCCGCGTCTACACGGTGCCGCTCACCAGCACCGTCACCTAACACATGACCGACGGCAAGACCTGCGACACGGTGGACACCGTGCTCGTCGAGCTGCGCACCGACACGGGCGTGAGCGGCTACGGCGAGGTGTGCCCCATCCCCCACTACCTGCCCGCCGAAGCTGCTGCTCAACGCTTGCGATCTGTCCGGCTACGTGACGCCCCACGTGGTGCCGGACGGGCCGCGGCGTGAGAACGCCACCCTGCGGCCATCGGAGCGGCCCGGCCTCGGCGTGACGCCGGCGCCCGAGGTGCTCGGCGAACCGGTCGCAATACTTGACTGAAATTCGCAGCGCCGCCCATTCCTCGTGGCCGTGCTCGGCATCCGCCAGTTCGAACGCCCGGATGTCGATGGCCTCGACTCCGCAGCCGCGTTGCGACCCCCGCGCACGCCCGGGTTCAGGTCACAGCTCGTACACGCAGGTTCCGCGCGCGTCGCCACCTGGAAGGCGCGCCGCGAGCGCCCCGGCTCGCTCAAGATGCCTGCGTGTTCGACATCCGGTTAGCGGGGCGGCATCTCGATGACGACGGTCGTCACCGCGTCGTCCGTCACCGTCACGTCCCTCCTGACCTTGCCGAGGGCTTCCTGCCAGATCTCCAACGTGTACTCACCCGCAGGAACGTCGGTCAGGACAAACCG
This sequence comes from Gammaproteobacteria bacterium, assembly GCA_041593595.1. Classification (GTDB taxonomy): domain Bacteria; phylum Pseudomonadota; class Gammaproteobacteria; order HK1; family HK1; genus JBFHNV01. The sequence goes on along the minus strand of JBFHNV010000028.1, from coordinate 7,626 downwards.
TCCGGCATCGTCGGTGACCGAAAAGAACGGATGACCGGTCACCACCACCCATGACCGCATCCAGGGGTGCAAGTCGCATCCGATCTGGACGATCTCGGGCTTCGCGAAGGTAATCGGTACGGTGCGACCACGCGGCTGAGTCCGGTTGAACGCGCTATTGTGCTTGATGTCCTTGCTTCGTATGTTGTGTAGCAGGCGGTCGCTGTTCAAGAACTCGACCGTGCCGCCGACCGGCACCAGGACGATTCGCGGGATGAAGACACATTTCTCCTGGTCGATCTGGGGCGACACTCCGAGATTCTCATGCCCGGCATCCGGCGGCGGCGTCTGCAAGCTGACCACCGCATTTCGTATTCCACCTTCGGGCGACACCAACAGGTCCTCCGCAGGTGCCGAGTCTCCGCATACATATTGATTCGACGTCACGGCGACCGTTGTCGGTCCATCGACTATCCCCGTGTAACGAACCTGCCCCTGGATCGTCGCGGCTTCGACAGCCGTCGCGACAAGCGATGCGAGTGCAGACCAGAGAGTGAGCACGTGTGAGATCCTGAGCTTCCTCGAGAGCATGTACACCGCGTTCGCTCCCCGTCGTCTGCGTTACGCTGTCAGCGGGATCGTGGCCGACTGCCCATGCCGACATTTTCTACGCGTCCGGTCGTGGGTCCGGCACGTACCCGTCCCGGTTCGGCATCTCTATCTTCAACAGACGTTCTGCATCGAGAACTTCATCTTCCGCGATGATGTCGTTCATGTGGAGCAGATAGGCAGTGACGGCATAGACCTGGTTGGAGTCGAAAGTGCCGGGCTCGTCGAGCGGCTTCGTGCGCCTGATGTAGCTCCACAAGGTCGTGGCGTATTGCCAGAAGCTGCCGACGGTCGGCACCGGCTTGGCGGTAGCGAGCGTTCCGCGACCGCCGACCAGAACGTAGTACTTCGGATCCTTGCCGTCATCACCGTGGCAGGAGGCGCATCGCTCGAGAAAGATCGTCTTGCCATCGGCAACGTTGCCGCTTCCGGCCGGCAGGCCTTCGCCATCCGGTGGAATAGTCAGATCCCAGGCCGCGATCTCCGCCTGGGTCGGAGCGCGCCCGACACCATAGGTGGGAAGCTCTCCCGTGGCGAACACTTCGAGGGCAATCGACATGATGCCGAGCAGCGCGAGTCCGCTACTTGCTCGATTGGGAGGTGCTGCGCGACGCTGCCGGCAGAGAACCGTTGTCATCGAGAGCATTCGCACACCCTCTTTCGTGGGCTCTGGAGAGCTCGAACTGCTCGTGGGATGCATCTAGGCGTGGACATTGTGAACGACTCCGTCCTTCGCCACCTTCCAGCTCTGGATCGAGTTGTTGAACCAGCGGGCAGCCGGCCCGCGGACCGCGAGCAGATCGACGCGACGTGGCTGGACGTAGCCAGTCTCGTCCGTGCAGCGAGATTGCAGCACCGTCTCGCGGCCGCCCCACTGCCATTCATGTCGGAAGCGGGTGTGCGCGTAGGGCAGCACGGGCTCCTGGAGCACGGCGTCCGCCCACGATTCGCCGCCATCTGTCGATACCTCGACGCGACGGACGACGCCGCGCCCGGACCAGGCCAGGCCCCGGATCTCGACGTAACCTGGCCCCGCCAGGCGTTGCCCGGCGGATGGTGAGGTGATCACGGACTTCGCCTCCATGACGGAGCTGTGCTGCCAGGCTTTCCCGTCGGGACCAATCGCCGGCTGGCCGGTGCCGTCCATGCGTGTCTGGTACGGCCGATCAACGACCTTAATTCGACGCAGCCACTTGACGTTGATGTTCCCGGTCCAGCCGGGAACGATGAGTCGCAGCGGATACCCGTTTTCCGGTCTCGGCGCCTCTCCATTCTGCCCGTAAGCGACCAGCACGTCGTCCATTGCCTTCTCCATCGGGATGCTGCGCTCGTTGCCGCTGGCGTCAGCGCCTTCGGCAACGAGCCACGTGGCGGCGCTTTGCACCCCGACCTCCCGCAGCAGAACCGACAAGGGCACACCTGTCCACTCGCTGCAACTGGTCCATCCGTGAGAAACCTGGACGTTCTTCGAGACGGGCTTGTGGAACTCCATGAACGTATTGCCCTGGCACTCGAGAAAATGGATGCGGGACACCGACGGGAGTCGTCGAATCTCGTCCATGTCGAGAACGACCGGCCGATCGACCAGGCCGTGGATCAGGAGCCGATGCTTCGCGGGGTCGATGTCCGGCACACCTCCCCGATGAACCTCGTAGTGCAGAGCCGACGGTGTGATGATGCCGTGCAGATCCTGAAGCGGCGTCCAGCCGCCCACCGCCACCTCGTCGGTCTTGCCCTTGTGAATTCGTACTGCCTTTTCGAACGGCGACCGTTCGCCGTACGGCCGAACCGGGTTGCCCAGGATCTTCGAAGGATCGACAGGCGCGGTTTGAGCGCGCGCGGAAGAGAGCTGTCCGGCTGCGAGCGCGGCACCGAGCATGGTGCCCTGCTTCAGGAATCGTCGGCGATCGGCCGAGGTGTCGTTCGAGGAATCGTCGGAAGAGCTCATGATGTCCTCGCTGCCGCACCTTGGGTGCGGTGTTGTCGACAGCGTAGCAACTGAGCCCGACTGAGCGAGAAGCAGAACCGAAGCGTCACTCGTCGCCTGGTTCGAGCCTATCGCCGAGCACTCAACGGGCCGCCATGCCTGCGCGCCGTGCGTCAAATGCCGTTTCGTTCAATCCACAGTCGCAGACGACCGCCATCGGCCGATCGAAATGCAGTCAGGTCTAGTGAAAGCGGAACGTCTGGCACGAGAAAGTATTTCGGCACGGCCAGCGGGAGTCAAATTCGGCATACATGCTACGCTTATCAACGAGTTCGGGGCAGTGAAGTTGCAGTGCAGCATGCACGACGATTGGCCTGTCGCGGTCCCATCGGGAACACTCCACCACAGTCGCCGCTCGCGGGCCTAGCCGTTGAGAAGGGCGCGAAGGTGTGAAACCCAGCAGCCGCAGGCCCGCTCTGAGCGGCATTTCGGTGCCGCACGTCGGTCTGCGCCTCGGCCTCCTCCTGTTGCGCACGCCCCTCGGCCGACTCGCGCGGTGGGTGGCGGGCATCCGCGCCTCCCTTCACACGAAGTTCCTGTTCGCGTTTCTCGCCGTTGCGCTCCTCTTCGTCGTCACGGCGGCCGTCGGCCTGCAAACCGTCCGCGGCGTCGCTCAACAGAGTCGACTGCTCGATGCGCTGCACGGACGCGTCGACCTGTCGCGCCAGATCGAGCAGGCACTCGCCATGCAGATGAACTTCACGGCGATGGCGCTCAATCTCAGGAACGAGAACGCGATCAAAAAAATCCTGCATGAGAACAACCGCTTCAACAACAAGCTCGCGCAGATCGAGAAGGACGCGCCGCCTCGGGAGCGTGAGCTCATCACGCGGATTCATGCTGCCCAGGACGACTTGCTGGTTGCGGTCGCCGACATCGCCAATCTGCTCCGCGATGGCAGAGGCGAAGCTGCGATGCAGCTCCATCTGAAAACCGGTCAGCCACTTTACGACCAGATCGAGATGCTGGTGCAGCAGATCGTTCAGATAGAGAGGGATCAGATGGCCAGGCTGCGCAACAGCGTTGGCGAAGCTCATCGGCGCGCAATGCTTCTGATCGGTGTGTTTGCGGGCGCGGCCGTGCTGCTCGCGCTTGCGCTGGGTTTCGTCATCTCATGGTCAGTGATCCTGCCGATGCGGGAGGCTGACGTCTTTCTCTCCAGAGTCGCGAAAGGCAAGTTCGATGCGAGCGTGAGAATCCAGAATCGTGATGAGTTCGGTGCGCTGGCGGCTGCGATGAACCGGATGAGCCAGGATCTGAATCGGCTCTACCAGGAGCAGGAAAGCGCGGCGCTAAAGCTGCGATCGCTGAACAGGGAGCTGGAGCTGGCCAACAAGGCAAAGTCGGAGTTCCTGGCCACTATGAGCCATGAGCTTCGGACCCCTCTCAACGCCGTGATCGGGTTCTCCGAGGTGCTGAAGGAGCGGATGTTTGGAGATCTCAACGACAAGCAGGCCGAGTACGTGCAGGACATCCACGCTTCGGGGCATCACTTGCTGTCTCTCATCAACGATATCCTGGATCTGTCGAAGATCGAGGCGGGACGGATGGAGCTCGAGCTGTCCCGGTTCGATATTGGTGCGGCAATCGACGCCGCGTTCACCCTGGTGAAGGAGCGGGCAGCACGTCGGGAAGTCACGCTGGAGCAGGTCGTCGAGCCGGCGATCGGAGCGATGATCGGTGACGAAAGGAAATTCAAGCAGATCCTGCTGAACCTGCTGACCAACGCCATCAAGTTCACGCCAGAGGGAGGGGTGGTGCGGCTCTCGGCGCTGTCGAACGAGGGGCGAATCGTCGTGTCCGTGAGCGACACCGGTATCGGCATCGCCGAAGAGGATCTGGAGCGAATCTTCGACGAGTTCCAGCAGGCCCGCGGCGGACACGCGCGTGATGTGGAAGGCACGGGTCTCGGGCTCTCGCTGACGCGGCGCTTCGTCGAAATGCACGGCGGTGGAATCGAAGTCTCGAGCGAGCTCGGAGAAGGCTCGGTATTCACGTTCTCGCTGCCGCGGGAGCCAGACGAAGGCCGGGCCGCGGTCGTGAACGATTTGCCAGGAGAGACCGGCTGCAAGCGGTCGGGGGAGGCGGGATGGCCGGCGCGCTGATACTGATCATCGAGGACGACGAGATGAACCGCAAGCTCACTCGCGACGTCCTCGAGGTTCGCGGGTATCGGACCATCGAGAGCGGGACCGGGGAAGAGGGGATCGTGCTCGCTCGCGAGCACGCGCCGTCGCTCGTGTTGCTCGACATTCATTTGCCCGGAATCGACGGCCTGGAGACCTTCAGTCGCCTGCGAGAATACCCGGCGACGGCGTCCATACCGGTGGTAGTGGTGACGGCGTCGGCGATGGCGGACGACAGGGTGCGTGTCAGGGCGGCGGGCTTTGACGGCTTCCTTGCGAAGCCGATCGAAGTTCGGCAGTTGCTCGATACCGTGTCCGGGCTCGTACGGGTCAAGGATCAGGACCGATGAGCGCGGCGGGCAAGATCCTCGTGGTCGATGACACACCGCTCAACTTGAAGCTGCTCGCGGATCTGCTGAGCGCCAGGGAGTACGACGTGGCAACCGCGGCTTCCGGCGCTGAAGCGCTCGAGCGGATTGCGCGATGGAAGCCCGACCTGGTGCTGCTCGATGTGGTCATGCCTGGCATGAGCGGTTACGAGGTCTGCCGTCGAATCCGGGAGAATCCGGACAATGGCGTGCTGCCGATTGTCATGGTGACGGCCCTCGACCCGAACGAGGAGCGAATCAAGGGACTTGAGGCAGGAGCGGACGAGTTTCTGACCAAGCCCGTCAACCAGCCAGAGCTGCTGGCCCGAGTGCGTTCGCTGCTTCGCATCAAGTCTCTCTACGACAAGGTCGAGGCTCAGGCGGAGCAGCTCGCCGCACTCAACCGCGAGCTCGAGAGCCGCGTCGAGGAGCAGGTCTCCGAGATCGAGCGGCTGGGTCGGCTGCGCCGGTTTCTGTCGCCGCAGGTGGCCGATCTGGTCGTGCAGCGTGGCGACGACTCTCTGCTCGACAGCCACCGGCGACAGATAGCGACGCTGTTCTGCGATCTTCGTGGATTCACCGCGTTCTCCGAGACCGGGGAGCCGGAGGACGTGATGAACGTGCTGCAGGTCTATCACGAGACGATGGGCAAGCTGATCTACGAGCACGAAGGTACGATCGACCACCGGGCTGGGGACGGAATCATGGTGATCTTCAACGATCCGTTGCCCTGCGAGGATCCGGCCGGACGCGCCGTGAATCTCGCGGTACGTATGCGCGAGGAGATGCGCGCGCTCGCCGCCGATTGGCGACAGCTTGGGCACGAGCTGGGCTTCGGGATCGGCATCTCGCTCGGCTACGCCACGCTCGGCATGGTGGGCTACGAAGGCAGATTCGACTACACCGCGAATGGAAGCGCGGTGAACCTCTCCGCGCGGTTGTGCGACGAGGCCGAGGACGGACAGATACTGATCAGCGAGCGCACCCAGGCGGCGCTCGACACGCGCGCTGAACTGGAACCGGTGGGTAGGTTCGATCTGAAGGGGTTCCACCGTAGTCTTGCGGTCTACAACGTCGTTCGGCTGGTCGACCACGGCTGAGATTCTTTTGGCGGTCGCGGTGCACGCGTGGGAGGTGATACCTGCCGCGGGCCGCCTCGAGCGCGCGGTCCCGGGCCCGCCACGCTCACCGCCGATGTCGTGCTCTGATTGGTACGCATCGTCGTCCAAACGGTTCCCCGTGCGTAGCTCCTGACGGCACTCTTGTATCTTCTGAATCCTGGGTCCCGCATCTATTTCGTGTAGCTGATAGCGTCGCTCCTGCTTGCGATCGGCATATTCGCAGCCGCCCGGCGCCGCCGACGTGCTCGATGATCCCCCGCGCCACGCGCTCGCGGCCCGCGCCGGTGCCGAACAGGGAGAACTTGACGCTGGAGGAGCCCGCGTTCACGACCAGGACGTCGCCGCTCACGCCATGACCGCCGGGCGGCGCCGCGCCAGCAGCAGCGCCAGCGCACAGGAGGCCATGCGGGTGATGGCATCGTCGGCGCGGCTGGTGAGCACGATGGGCACCCGGGCGCCGAGCACGATCCCGGCGCCTTCGGAGTCCGCCAGGTACTCGAGCTGCTTGGCCAGCATGTTGCCGGACTCGAGATCCGGCACCACCAGGATGTCCGCCTCGCCGGCCACCCGGGAGACGATCCCCTTGGTGTGTGCCGCCGCCACGGACACGGCGTTGTCGAAGGCGAGCGGTCCGTCCAGCAGGCCGCCCGTGATCTGGCCGCGATCGGCCATCTTGCACAGCGCGGCGGCGTGCAGGGTGGACTCGATCTCCGGCGTGACGGTCTCCACGGCGGACAGGATCGCCACCTTCGGCGACCCGATGCCGAGGACGTGGGCGAGGTCGATGGCGTTCTGCACGATGTGGCGCTTGTGCTCCAGGGTCGGGTAGATGTTCACCGCCGCGTCGGTGATGAACAGGGGCCGCGGGTAGGTGGGAACGTCGAAGGCGAACACGTGACTCATGCGCCGTGCGGTGCGCAGCCCCACGTCCCGGGCCATCACCGCCCGCATGAGCTCGTCGGTGTGCAGGCTGCCCTTCATCAGTGCCTCCACGCTGCCGGCGCGGGCCAGGGCCACGCCCTTCTCCGCGGCGGCATGGCTGTGCTCCACGTCCACCAGCTCGAAGGCCCGGATGTCGACGGCGGCCGCCTCGGCAGCCGCGCGGACTCGCGCGGCGGGGCCCACCAGCACGGGGACGATGAGCCCGGCCCGGGTGGCTTCCGCCACCCCGAGCAGCGCCGGGCCGTCCACCGGGTGCACGACGGCGGAGCGAACGGGATCGGGCTCGCTGGCCGCGGCCAGCAGCCGGTGCAGATGGGCCCGATCGGCCATGCGCACCTGCGGCAGCACGGTGCGCGGGCGGCGGATCTTCTCCGTGGGCGCGATGACCGTGGCTGCGCCGGTGATCACCACCTCGCCGTCCTGGTTGACGCACTGGCAGTCGAACTCGATGCGGTGCTTCGTGGCGTCCTTGGCGCGCGCGGTGACCGTCACCG
>JBFHNV010000027.1:0-37599 GCA_041593595.1 Gammaproteobacteria bacterium | reverse complement strand
CGAGCCCCGGGCGAGCTGCGTGCTGCCCGCAGCCATCTGGCGTGCCTCACCATCGAGGGTGCTGGCCGCAGAAGATACCTGGCCCACGTCGGCGTTCAGGTTCTCCAGCATGCCGCGCAGGGCCTTGCCGAGCGTGTCGCGATCGGAGGTCGACTCGAACTGCCCCGCCAGATCACGGCGCGCGATGCGCTCGGCAAGCGATGCCCGGTCGCGCATCGAGACGATCAGCCGGTGCACTGCGTCCAGCACCCGCCCCAGGTTGTCCCGTGTCGCGACCCCGACCGAGGTCTCGACCTCGCCGTCGGCGAGCCGTTCCACCAGCTCTGCCGTGTAGCTGAGCCGGCGACGCAGGATCAGGAACCCGAGGGTCAGGACCACGGCCGCGACCACCATCACCGCAACCAGGATGACACGCACCCGCCATTGCACCGTGTCCAGGGAATCCGTCAGTTCGCCCGCGTGCTCGGCCATGTCTACCGCCGCGGCGCTCGTTCTCTCGGCGTGGGCCTGGACCTCGACGCCCACTTCCTGCACCCGCGCGGTGACGTGCTCGCGTATGCTCGCAATGGCATCCACGGCGGCTGCCAGGATCTCCTGGACCTCGAGCGTCATGTCTGCGCGCTGGGCAGGGCTGTCGGTCTCGACGACCTCGCTGACAATGTCGCTCAGAACGCCGGAAGCCCCGACCACGCGCCTGAGGATGTCCTCGGGATAGCTCTCTGGCCAGTCCGCCTCGAGCCGCGTTACCGAGTCGGTCAGGAGCTGCATGGCAGCGGACAGGTCGTCCGGCTGCACGTCACCGACCTCTGCCAGGTACTGCGTCATCAGCACCTGCAGCGGGGTGATGGTCTCCTGCAGGCGAACTAGGTGCGCCATCACCCGCAGCTCCGTTTCGAACACCGGGATGACCGCAGCCGACAGGCCGACGGCCTCCTGCGCCATTGCCTTGTTGCCGGCGAGCACCGCATCGACGCTGCTGGCGGAATTGGTGAGCTGCTTGGTGATGAGAACGCCGCCGGCAACGAGAATGGCGGCGACCAGTCCGACCCCGCACAGGCCGATCACGTGAATCGGGACCAGCGCCTTGCGCGTGGGCGGCTTCTCGGTAATCCCGGTGCTGTTCATGATCTCCAAAGCTCGTTATCGATTGACGGATTGCGCCGTTCGCGGCATCCCGCGTCGAGCAGGGACATCCGCATCCGGCAGGCGTAGCGGCCGTCGCCACCTGCGGCGAAAAGATCCGGCCGGACCAACAGCCACGGCGCTTCCGGACACCGACACCCCGCCGTTCCGGCGGCCATTGCCGCGGCTTTGGCGAAGCGCGGAGATCCACGTGCCGTCCACACCCTAGCGACCCTGACGCCGGCATCCGACCCGCCGAGGCCGGGTCCATGAGATAGTTCGGCAGTTCCCGCGGATTCTTTACAGTCCCCGCGGGATCTGCCGTTCGCCACCGGATTGGCCGGAGCGGCGGACGGCGGTCAACGTCAGGGCTCCCGGACCCGCTTCGTTCCTTGCCGGGCACTCATCGGCAACGTTCCCCGTCCTCCGGGCGAACGGGGGGTGCGGTGGGCGCACCAGATGCGCCCGCGTGCGTGGGGCCGTCGCTGCATCGGGACCGGGGCACGACCAGAGCGGCATGGCTCGCTGGACACCGCGTCCCTGGCGTGGGCCGGGGTTGGCGACGGCGCCCGAACAGACGTGCGGTCGAGCCGGGCCGACAGCGAACCGATCGCGCCCGTGGGGTGCGGCCGGCGTGGCCGCGAGACGTGCGGGCGTCAGTCGATGAAGGGACGCAGGGCCTGCGCCAGGGCGTCGGCATTCGGAAAGCGCGCCCCGGGGTCCTTGGCGAGCAGGCGATCCACCACCGGCTGCAGGCGCGCCGCGGCGCCCGGCATGCGCGGCACCGGCGCGGTAACGTGCTCGTGTATCAAGGCCACCGGATGAGCCGCATGGAACGGCGGCCGGCCCGTGAGCAGCTCGAAGAGGATGACGCCCAGGGCGTAGAGGTCGCTGCGCTCGTCGACCTCCTGGCCCTGTCCCTGTTCCGGGCTCATGTAGTGGGGCGTGCCCAGCACCTTGCCCATGGTGGTCATCAGGGTCGGCTCCACCACCCGTTTGGAGATCCCGAAATCAGCGATGGCCATGCTGTCGTCGCTGCGAAACATGATGTTGTCCGGCTTGAGGTCGCGGTGGAGGATGCCCACCCCGTGGATGACGGCGAGTCCGCGGGCGATGTTCCACATGTACACCGGGGCATCCTCCTGGCGCACGCCCGTGGCAATCCGCTGCATCAGATTGCCGCGGGTGAAGAGCTCCATCGCCATGTAGCCGTAGGTCGGCGTAAAGCCGAAATCGTGCACTGTGACCACGTACGGGCTGTCGATGGACGAGGCGAGCTCTGCCTCGCGCAGGAATCGGCGCTTCACCTCCTCGGTCTGCATGTTCTTGAGGCTGATGAGCTTCAGCGCCACGGTGAGGCCGTCGCGCACCCGTTCGGCCAGGTACACCTCGGACATCGCGCCGGCGCCGATCGGGCGCAGGAGACGGTAGCCGTCCTCCCCCGGTGCGGGGCGCTGCCGGCTCGCGGCGGGCGTCGCCTTGCGGGCCGCACCGTCGCCACCCTCCAGGGCCCAGTCCACGTGGTCGCGCTGCACCAGGACGCGGCGGATCAGCTCCGCCAGCCGGGTCGAGTCGAGATCACGCTTGTTGACGTAGTCCGCCGCGCCCAGCTTCATCGCCTGCACCGCCACGTACTCGTCGCCGTGTGCCGTCATGAAGATGACCGGCGGACAGCCGGACTGGGCCCGGAGCGTCTCCAGCCAGGCGAGCCCGTCGCTACCGCCGCCGAGCTGGTAGTCGAGAAGAACCACGTCGGCCGCGTGCCCGGCGAGATCCGGCGCGTCCCCGCCGTGCTCGACGGGCACGTAGCCCTCCACCTCGACCCCTACCAGCTCGCGCGCCAGATAACGCTTGACGAGAGCCAGGTAGTCCGGGGAATCGTCGACGATCAGCACGCGCATGGGCGAGCGCTGCGTTGTTTCGTGGGAACTGGGCGGGTCATCGCGATCGCGGGCGGCGTTGGCAGGCCGGTTCTTCCTCCCATTGAACGGCCGAGGCTCCACTATGCTTGAGTCCGGCCCCGGATTCGACACCCGCGAACGCCCTTCCCCCGGGGACACTCAAGGGTTGCCCGAGCGCTGCCGATAGCCCTGGACACGGGTCGCTCCTCCGACTCCTGGCGGCGCCACCCTGTCGCGGGACCCTCCACACCCACACAGACCGAGTACCGCATGCAGACCGCGGAGACCAACATGTCAGGCACCGTGCTGGTGGTCGACGATCAGGCCACGATCCGGTTCGTCGCCCGCGACGCCCTGACCAAGGCCGGGTTGCAGGTGATCGAGGCCGGCTCCGCCGAGGAGGCCCTGTCGGTGCTCGAGTCCCGGGTGCCGGACCTCGTGCTGCTCGACGTCGTCATGCCGGGCATGGACGGCTTCGAGCTCTGCGAGACGCTGCGAGCGCGGCCCGACACCCGCCACCTGCCGGTGCTCATGATGACCGGTCTGGAGGACGACGCCTCCATCGCCCGCGCCTATCACGCCGGGGCCACTGACTTCGTCAGCAAGCCCTTCCGGCCGGTGCTGCTCGGTCACCGGGTGCGCTACATGCTACGTGCCCGGCGCCACGAGCAGCAGGTGTACCAGCTCGCCTACTACGACAGCCTGACCCGCCTCGCCAACCGCGAGTACTTCAAGCAGCGGCTGCGCCTGGCCGTGTCCAACGCCCGGCGCCACGGGCGGCTGCTCGCGACGCTCTTTCTCGACCTCGACGATTTCAAACGCGTCAACGACACCTTGGGCCACAGCGTCGGCGACAGCCTGCTGCAAGCCGTCGCCCAGCGACTCCCGGCCTCGCTGCGCGAGGAGGACCTGGTCGCCGGCGACTTCCGCCCGGACGGCAGCAACGTATTCGCGCGCATCGGCGGCGACGAGTTCATGATCATGCTCACGGAGATCCGCACCAAGGAGGATGCTGCCCGCGTAGCGACCCGGATCCTCGCCATCCTCGCCGAGCCGGTTCCGCTGGCCGGTTACGAGGTCTCCGTGACGCCGAGCATCGGCATCGCCGTGTTCCCGCACGACGCCGAGGACGCGGAGACGTTACTCAAGAACGCCGACACCGCGATGTACTCTGCCAAGAGCGCGGGTAAGAACCTGTTCCACTTCTACGACGCGGACATGAATGCCTCCGCAAAGCGGCGGCTGGCGGTGGACGGCGCTCTTCGACGCGCCCTGGCGCGCAGCGAGCTACAGCTGTACTACCAGCCCCAGGTGGACGTGGACCAGAATCGCGTCGTCGGCCTCGAGGCGCTGCTGCGCTGGCACAGCGACGAGCTCGGCTTCGTGCCTCCGGACGAATTCATCTCCATCGCCGAGGAGAACGGGCTGATCCTCCCAATCGGAAACTGGGTGCTGGGTGAGGCGTGCCGCCAGATGGCGTGCTGGCACGGCGCCGGCCACACGGATCTGCGCATCGCCGTGAACATCTCGGTGCTGCAGTTCCTCAAGAGCGGCTTCGTCGACGACGTGCGCACCGTGCTGGCCGAGACCGGCCTGCCCCCATCCTGCCTAGAGCTGGAGTTGACCGAGAGCCTGCTCATGAAGGACGTGAAGCAGGCGGTGCAGACACTGGTAGGGCTCAAGAGCCTCGGTGTGACCGTGAGTATCGACGATTTCGGCACCGGCTACTGCGGCCTGAACTACCTGAAGAAGTTCCCCGTGGATCGGCTCAAGATCGACCGGGTCTTCGTCAACGAGGTCTGCTCCAGCCGCGACGACGGCACCATCGTGAGCGCGATCATCGGCCTGGCGGGGAGCCTGAACCTGTCGGTGATCGCCGAAGGCGTCGAGACCCGGGAACAGCTCGAGTTCCTGAAGTCCCGCGGCTGCGTGGAGGTGCAGGGCTGGCTGCTCGGCAAGCCGATGCCGGCCGAGGAGGTGGAAGCCCTGCTGCCCGCACACGTGAACCTGGCCGCCGAGGCGGCGGGCGTAGCGCGCCTCTCGGCAACCGGTCGCTGCTGAGCAGGCGTTCCGATTCGCAGATCGCCGGCCTAGATAGCCGTTCCGAGCCGCAGATCACGGGCCACCGAGGAGGAAGGCGGGGGTCGGTGGGCCCGTACGCGGCAGGGATGCCGCGTTCGAGCGTCCAGGGACGGATTCACCGCGTGGCCCACCGAGCCCCGCCTTCCTCCGCCCGGCTCAACGCGTGGTGCGCGGCTCGGAACAGCCATCCCGGAGGAGGACGGCTTGGGTTGCCGCCCCCGTAGGCGGCAAGGAGCACCGCCTCCGAGCTCCCCGGGACGGGTTCACGGCGGGGCGCGGCGACCCATGCCGTCCCGCGCATCGCGACGGACGTGGAGCGCCGGCACGCAGCCGGGTATCAGCTCGAGAGCACCAGCGTGACCGCCGCGGGGCGACAGATCGAGCGCCCCGGCCAAAGGTGTCACGACCACATCGCCGACGCGCCGTCGGCAACCCGAACCGCCCCCGCCATCCCGTGCGAGAGCGGTATTCGTGGCTGATGGACCGCGCCGCTGCCCGGCCCGGGTGTGCTGCGCCGTCCTGGCGCTACCCGTTGCCGGACTGGTCGGATCGGCCGCTTCGGCGGGACGTCCCGCTCAGAACTGGAACACCAGGACGTCGGACACGTTGTGATCGTCGTCGCCGGTCCGGTCGAACACCGCGAAACCTGCCGCGACCTTCTCGCCCGGGGTGAACACGACATCGTCCGGGTGGCCGGTGTCGAGCTTGCGCCGAATCTCCAGGGTCCACATACCGTCCTTCCAGACACCCTTTGCCTTGATGTCGGCCACGGAGCCGGAGACGTCCGGATTGAGGATGTACTTCGGCATCTCCTGCTGGTCCTTGGTGATGTAGCGCTTGCTCTTGTAGAGCTTGCCGCCGGCATCGCCCGGGCGGCGGATGTAGACGGTGGAGCCATCGCGGGCCTTCGCCTCGTACGCCTTCTTGACCGGTTCCTTGCCCACGATGGTCATCTTGTCGTGAACGAGTCCCAGCTCGTTGGAGCGATGCGCCTTCCAATGCCACATGTCCGCCGTGAACGTGTTCCCCGAGAGCCAGTCCGTCGTGTACTGGCCGCTCATGGCGAACTGCAGCGCGAGGCGGTCCTCGGCGCGACCGGAGCTCACGTACTTGCTCTCCGCATCGCTCCAGACGAAGGGCTTGTGCTGGCGGTCCTCGGTGCCGTCCTTCCAGCGCAGCAGCAGGAAGACCTCGTCGCCGTGCACGCCGGCGCGTACCTCGACGGCGGCCACCGCGGACTTGCCACCCTCCTTGGTCTGGCGCAGGGGCACGTTGATCGGCGACACGCCGGCCCAGTCGCTGGCGTCCCCGTCCAGCGTGGGGGCGACGTCGAGAGCGACGACGTTCACGGTTCCGTTCGCAAGAACCGGCGAGGAGGCGATGGACGCAGCAACGAGGGCTGCGAGCGTGTGTGTGCGTGGATGCATGTCGGGTTCCCTTTGTCTCTGGATATGGCTATCACTGGGCAGATTGGCTCTCACCCATAAGCAACAATCGTGCCAGCGCTCAGCGCGCGCGCCCCGGGTGCCAGGAAACGAAATGAAACGCAATCAAAACAGACACATGGGCTGCAGCCAGCGTGCTCGATCCAAATGGGATCCGGTCTGCTGGCCGGCAGTGGCCGGCGGATCGCGACAGATTCCCGACGCGAGCCGGCCGCTGCATGGCGCGGCGCGGCCGTCCATCGCCACATCCCGGAGCAGCACGCCCGGGGCCGGCGGGTTCTTTGACGAGCGAGGGCTGTTGCGGCATCTTGCACCGCCGCAAAGGCACGGAGGCCGCCTCGGAGGTAACGCGCAAGCCCATGGCCACACGATCCTTCGCCGTGCGGGCGCTGGCCGGTAGCGCCCTGCTCGCCCTGACGCTGGTCGCTGGCGCGGAGCACCTGGGCCAGCCCGCGGGTCCCGTCATCCTCTCCGTGGAGGGCCGCATCGGGCACACCAACCGGGGCGCCTCCGCCGATCTCGACCGCGCCATGCTGGAAGGGCTCGGGCTCGCCACCCTGGTCACCCACACCCCGTGGACGGACGGACCCCGCGAGTTCACCGGCATCCCCTTCGCCCGCCTGCTGGATCACCTGGAGGCGAGCGGCGAGAAGGCCGTGGCCCGCGCCCTCAACGACTACGTGGTGGCGATACCGCTCGCCGACATCCGGCGCAAGCGGGCCTTCGTCGCCCTCGACATGGACGGCAAGGCCCTCAGCATTCGGGACAAGGGGCCGATATGGGTGGTGTTCCCGTGGGACGAGAATCCCGCCCTCGACGACCAGGCCACCAAGCACCAGTCCATATGGCAGCTGAGGACCCTCAGCATCGAGTGAGTCGCGTCCGGGGCACCCTGCGCTACCTGGTGCTCGGCACCACCATCGCACTGTTCTCCCTGAGCGCGCTGGTGAGCTTCTCGCGCATCGAGGAGCACAAGCGCGAGCTCCAGGTGGAGCGCAACAGCGTCCTGTGGCTCGCCACGTCCCTCGAGATCGAGTACCTGCGGCTCATCTCGGCCGTCATCCGCTACAGCCTCGAGCCGACCGCCGGCAGCCTCGCCGCGGCCCGGCGCCGCCTCGACCTCACCTGGAGCCGGCTGCCGGTCCTGCTGGAGGGCACGGAGGCCGAGCCGCTGCGCCGGCTGGAGAGCTTCCCCCCGGTGATGGACCGGGTCCGGGGCGCGCTGGAGGGCGCGGACCGCGTGCTCTCGGACCCGGCATCCGATCCGCGCGCCGTGGGCGCCGTGACCACGGAGCTCGAGGCGGTGCGGCCCATGCTGCACGAGTTCCTCACCGCCTCGATGCTCACCGACGAGCTGCTGCACGAGCAGATGAAGGACCGGGCGACGTCGCTCCAGCACGGCCAGTACGCATCGTTCCTCGGCATGCTGCTGAGCGGCGCCGTGCTGGTGTTCCTGCTCGCGCGCCAGATCCGGGCAGTCTCCCGGGCGCGCCACCGCGCGGAGCTGCAGAGCGCCGCCCTGCGCGAGGAGATGACGGAGCGGGTACGAGCGCACGCGGCGCTGCGGCACAGCGAGTCGCGGTTCAAGGATTTCGCCGAGGCCGCCGCGGACTGGTTCTGGGAAATGGACTCGGAGCTGCGCTTCACCTATCTGTCCGATCGCTTCGAGGAGGTGATGGGACTGTCCCCCGACGCCGTCGTCGGACATGCCCTGGACGCCCTCGACGAGGGGCAGCAGACCGCGCGCGAGCGCTGGCAGCAGCACGCGAGCGAGCTGGCCAGGCACCTGGTGATCGACGACTACGACGTGCAGTGGCGACGGCCCGACGGGCGGACCTGCCACCTGAGCCTGAGCGCCCGTCCGGTGTTCGACGCCGACGGCGCCTTCGAGGGCTACCGCGGCGTCACCCGCGACGTGACCCAGGAGCGCGAGCTCGCCGAGCAGATGGCGCACCTGGCCTCGCACGACCCGCTGACGGGGCTCGTCAACCGCCGCGAGTTCGAGAAACGGCTCGAACGGGTGCTGGACACGGCACGCGCCGACGGCAGCAGCCACGCGCTGTGCTTCCTGGACCTGGATCAGTTCAAGATCGTCAACGACACCTGCGGTCACGTGGCCGGCGACGAGCTCATCCGCCAGGTGGCGAAGCGGTTCGCCACCTGCGTGCGCAAGCGCGACACCTTGAGCCGCCTCGGCGGGGACGAGTTCGGCGTGCTGATCGAGCGCTGCGACATCGAGCACGCCCGGCGCGTTGCCGAGGCGCTGCGCCGGGCCGTCGAGGAGCTGCGCTTCAGCGCGAATGGACACAGCTTCACCCTGAGCGTCAGCATCGGGCTGGTGGCCGTCGACGCGCACAGCGAGAACCTCACGCAGCTGCTGAGCGCGGCGGACAGCGCCTGCTATGCGGCGAAGGACCAGGGCCGCAACCAGATCCACGTCTACCGGGCGGACGACGCCATGCTCGCCCGTCGCCGGGGCGAGGTGCGGTGGCTGTCGGCGATCCAGCAGGCGCTGGGGGCGGACCGTTTCGAGCTGGTGGCCCAGGACATCGTGGGGCTCGCGGCGGGCTCGCCCGGCGGCGATTTCGAGGTGCTCCTGCGCCTGGTGGCGGAGGACGGCACGCGGATCCTCCCCGGCGCGTTCCTGCCCGCGGCGGAGCGCTACCACGTCTCGCCGCGGATCGATCGCTGGGTGATCCGCAACGCCCTGGCGTGGCTGGCCGAGTGGCGCCACCACATGCCCGAGCCGGGAAAGTGCTTCGTGAATCTCTCCGGGCTGTCGCTCGGCGACGCTCAGATGCTGGACTTCATCACGGGCGAGCTGAAGCGCACCGGAGTCGAGGCACGGCGACTGTGCTTCGAGGTGACGGAGACGGCCGCCATATCCAACGTGGGCAACGCGTCCCGCTTCTTCCAGGCCCTGCGCGACCAGGGCTGCCGGTTCGCCCTCGACGACTTCGGCAGCGGAGTGTCGTCGTTCGGCTACCTGCGCACCCTGCCCGTGGACTACCTGAAGATCGACGGCGTGTTCGTGCGCGACATCGTGGACGACCCGGTGGATCTCGAGATGGTGCGCTCCATCAACCAGATCGGCCAGCTCATGGGCAAGAAGACCATCGCCGAGTTCGTCGAGAACGATCGGATCCTGGCCGCGCTGCGCACCATCGGCGTCGACTACGCGCAGGGGTTCCACTTCGGCGCGCTGCGCCCGCTCGCCGAGCGGCGCCCGTCGGCGGGCCGTGCCGCCCTCGCGGGCAACGCGGGGGATACCGCCTCGTCCGCAGACGCCGGCGGCCGGCCGGTTGGCACGGCCTGAGCTGTCGGTCGGGGTCGCGGCGATCGTCCGAGGGCTGGCACGGCTCACCGCGTCGTGAAGTAAACGGTTTCTTCACGACAGGCCGCGGCTTCCCCCGCGAGCCACAACCGGTCGTGCCGACGCACGGCGGAAGCCGTCAGGCCCCGGCAACGTGCCATACGACGCACCGCCACCCCGCGGGCGCCACCGTGACCCGTGTCGCGATTCGGCACATTGTCGAAGCGCTTCCTTCCCACCATCGATACAATGGGACCCCATGGAGCCCGATGCCGAAACCCTGGACGCCGCGCGCCCCCTGCTGGTGCTCTACGCGGACATCAGCGGCAGCACGCGGCTGTTCGAGGAGCACGGCGACGAGCAGGCTCGCACGGCCTGCGCCGCCTGCATCCAGGTGATGACGGAGGTTGTGGAGCGCCATCGCGGCAGCGTCATCAAGACCATCGGCGACGAGATCATGGCGGTGTTCGACGATCCGGCGCGCGGGGTGATGGCCGGCACGGATCTCCAGGGCGCGGTGCGCGGCGCCGGGCAGGAAGGTCGCTTCGTCACCGGCGAGCTGCGCATCAAGGTAGGGCTGCACTACGGCCTTGCCCTCGAGGAGGTGGACGATCTCCTGGGCGAGGCACCCACCGTCGCCCAGCACGTCATCAAGCTCGCCAAGGCGGACCAGGTGTTGACCACGCTGGCCACCCTGGAGGCGGTGCCGCCCATGCTGCGCTCCGCGACCCGCTTTCTGGAGCGGGTCAGCTTCACCCCCGGCGGCGAGCCCCACGAGGTCCACGAGCTCATCTGGGAGGTGAGCGGGCTGACGCAGATGGCCGACGTCAACCTGCCGGAGCGGCGCGTCGAGCAGACCCGCCTGGTGCTCGTCTACGAGGGCCGCGAGTACGTCTGCGACGCCGACAGCCCGATGCTCAGCATCGGCCGCGTGGCAGGCAACGACATCGTCGTACCTACCGACCTCACGTCACGCCGCCACGCCGACATCGAGTACCGGCGCGGGCGCTTCAGCATCGCCGACAATAGCGCCAACGGCACCCTGGTGATGGTCGAGAACGGCGGCACCACGAGCCTGCGCCGGGAAGACCTCGCACTGCGCGGCGCCGGGCGCCTGTGCATGGGGGGCATCCCGGAGGAGAACCCCCGGGGCATCATCGAGTACCGCTGCGAATAGCCCGGGTCCGACCCGGTGCTGCGGCGGCCGCGCCGGGACTGTCCGCGGCGAGGGACCTCGCGGGCCGCGACTTCACGCCATCAGATCTCGTCGTGGACCTGCCCGTACGCGATGAGCGCGAACAGCGCGGTGCCCCCGACCACGTTACCGGCAAAGGTCGGGCCCATGAAACGGAAGATCACGTCGTGCGCGCCGACGTCGCCCTGGATCCAGAGATAAAACGCTTCCGTGGAGCCGGCAATGATGTGGGTCAGGTCCCCTAGCGCGATCAGGTAGGTGGCCAGCACGATCACCCAGATCTTGGCGGAGCCTTCCGCGAGCGGCATGAGCCAGACCATGGTCGCGATCAGCCAGCCGGCCACGATGCCCTTCACGAACATCTGTGATGCCTCGTTGTGCATGAGATGCTTGGAAATTGCGTCGAAGGACGCGTCGACCGCTGCAGGAAACGCCGACGACTTCACGAGGAACAGCGCGAACACGAGACAGCCGGCGACGTTCGCCACGAACACCAGCCCCCACAGGCGCAGCATCGAGCGCAGCATGGCGAAGCTCGGCTCGGCGGCGAGCGGCAGCACGGCGGTCAGGGTGTTCTCGGTGAACAGCTGCTGGCGGCCCAGCACCACGAACAGGAAGCCCACGCAGTAGCCGAAGTTCTCGATCAGCGGCCGCCAGCCGGCGTCCGGCAGGTAGGTCATCAGCAGCCCCTCGGCCACGACCGAGAATCCGATCGACAGTCCGGCGGCCACGCCCGAGAAGAGCAGCGTGCTGGTGGAGCGCTCGAGCTCCTCCACGCCCTCCTGGCGCACGACCTCGTAGACGACCGCCGCGCGCGGCGTGACCCGCTCCGTGACTTCCCGGTCCTCCCGTCGCGAGAGACCGTCGTTCTCCGCATCGTTCGCGCTCATCGCGTCCCTCCCTCGGCGCATGCGCACGGCAACCACGCCGCGCTTCCACCGCCCCGCTCCGAGCGCAAATCCCGCAGAGTCGTATCAGCCCCGCGTCCGATCCCGCACCCGTCCAGCGCGCGTAGCTTGCCGAACGCGCAGTGCTCAATCCAGCCCCGACAATGTCGGGTTGCCCGGAGCTGGTCCTCGGATGCCCGTGGGTTGCACCGGACCTCGGCGCTCTCTATGGTCAGCCCTCTCCTTGCCGGGTCCAGCCAGGCGATCCTCGAATGGACGAATCCGATACGTGGCCGGCCATCGAGCCCGATAACGGAGCGACGAAACGGTCCGATCCGGTACCCGGATCACGGCCCCGAGCCCCGCGCATCCCCGCGACGACGCCGGTCTCGTCCCGGCGATCGAAGTAGCTGCGCTTGAGGTCGTCGTCGATGTACCTGCAGGCGATGGCCCGGCGCCTGACGCCTGCATTCGCGCCGTTCGTTCTGCTTCATCGAAACGTCCTCGGTCTGCACTTCGCGGCTCGGCCGCGCGTGGTCGGAAACCTGCTCGGTCAGCTCCTCGCGCCGCTGGCCGGTCTCTCCTGCGTGCCGCTCGCGGTGAGCCTGTTCGCTGGCCAGCACGCGATCGCGATTCGCTACGTGCTCGTGGTGATGGCGCTGGGCGGCTGCGCATTCGTACTCACGCGCAGGCGATGCCCTGCAGACGTGCAGACCAACGAGGCCATGGCGGTGACGGCACTCGTGTTCATCGTCGCCTCCCTGGTGATGACGGTGCCGATGATGGGCTACGGGATCGACTTCCTGGACGCGTGGTTCGAGGCCGTATCCGGGGTCACGACCACGGGCCTTTCCACCCTCGACGGGGTCGCCGGGCGCCCGGACGCGTTCCTGTTCTCCCGCGCCTGGCTGCAGTGGGTGGGCGGCCTGGGCGTCGTGGTGCTCGCGCTCGCGATGCTCATTCGCTCCGGTGCCGCGTCGCGCAAGCTCGGCTTCGACGATCGGGAGATGGAGAACGTGGCCGGCGGTACCCGCTCCCACGCCCGGCATCTGCTGGTCGTCTACCTGGTGCTCACCGTGCTCGCCTGCGCGGCGCTGCTGGCGTGCGGGGAGCCGTTCCTCGACGCCCTGGCCCACGCAATGGCCGCCATCTCCACCGGTGGGTTCTCGAACCACGACGACAGCCTGGCCGGAGTGACGAGCATCCCGGCGCGCACGATCATCATCGTCACCTGTTTCGCCGGTGCGATGCCGTTCGTGTGGTACTACCGCGGCTTCTACGGCCGGTTGAAGACGTTGGCCTCCGATCCCGGCATCCGCGCGCTGGTGCTGCTGACCGGCAGCGCAAGCTGCCTGCTCTACTACACGAACGACTGGAGCGGCCTGCTCACCCACGAGGCCGTGGGCCACGCCGTCCTGATGACCGTGTCGGCGCAGACCACCGCCGGGTTCTCCAGCATCGACGTCGCCAGTCTCGACCCGGCGGCCAAGCTGGTCATGAGCGGCTCGATGTTCATCGGCGGCGAGATCGGCTCGACCGCCGGCGGCATCAAGATCCTGCGCCTGCTGGTGCTCGCGAGATTGCTGCACCTGCTGATCCTGCAGACCTCGACGCCAGCGAACGCCCACCTGCCGCTCAAGCTCGACCGGCATACCCTCGAGCTCCGCGAGGTGGGCACCATCGTCTCGATATTCGTCGCCTACCTGTTCGTCCTGATCACCTCCTGGTTCGTCTTCGTCGCCCACGGCGCGGCGCCGATCGACGCCCTGTTCGAGGTGGCATCGGCCCTCGGCACCGCCGGCATCTCGTCCGGACTCACCGGGCCGGACCTGGCCCCGGCACTGAAACTGCTGCTGATCGTGAACATGCTGCTCGGACGGGTGGAGACGATCGCCCTGATCGTCCTGCTGCTGCCGGGCACCTGGATCGGAAGGAGGCGCTCGTCGTCATGAGGATAGTATTCATCGGCGCGAGTGCGACCGCGGTGCTGACGACGCGGCTGCTGCTCGACGAGGGACACGACGTGGTGATCGTGGAGCGTGACGGCGCCAAGATCGAGGCGCTCTGCGACGAGCTGGACTGCGGATTCGTGCACGACGACGGCAGCAAGCCGCGGGTGCTGAAGGAGCTCAGTCCCGAGAACACCGACATCCTGTTCTGCCTGACCGACAGCGATCGCGACAACATCATCGCCTCGCTGGTCGCGAAGAACATCGGCTTCGAGCGCATCGTGACGAGCCTGGAGGATCCCGAGTACGAATCGATCACCCAGGACATCGAGTTCGCCGAGACCATCGTCCCCGACCGGGAGGTGGCACGGGCACTGATGGACATGGTGAGCGGCAGCCCGCGCATGGAGCTGAGCGCGCTGCTCAAGTCGAACCTGCGCTTCTTCACCTTCTGCGTGGGCGAGGACGATGCCACCACCGTGTCCGCCCTCGACCTTCCGGAAGAAGCGCGGGTGGTGGCGGTCACCCGCGCGGAGGAGTCCCTGCTCGCGGAGGATTCGACGGAGCTCGAGCCCGGCGACGTGGTGGTGATCATCTGTGCGGAGGAGCTGGCGGGCGAGCTGGAGGAGCGGTTCGCGAAGGAATGATCACCGCTCCTGCTTCCGGCCACCGGTCCATGGCCGCCCTGCCGGGACCTGCGGGGGCTGCAGGTGGATGGTCCGGGCCGCTGCATGCAGCATGCGACCATCGGCGGCGAGACGCCGTGCGCGGGGAGGTGCCGTCGAAGACGGCGCAGGGCGAAGTGGACATGCATCAGTACCCGTGGGGCCGGACGCCTCCGGCCCGGCCCGGTGCCGCCGCGGCCGGGGCCACGAGGCCGACGGCGAGGCGCCTGGCAGGCCGCGACATCACGGGTCGCGGTCGTTCACGCTCGCGCACGAGATCACCGCGGGCACTGATGGCGCTCCTTGCGGTGGCCGCGGCACCCGGGCTCTGGGCGCAGCCGCCGGACGGCTGCCCGGAGATGCCGGAGGCGGTGACCCCGGCACAGGTGCTCGCGGAACTCGGTATCCCCGCCGACACCACCGGTGTGATGCTCTTCCGCTTCGAGGGTGCGGCGGGCAGGGGCTACCTGTTCGGCACGGTGCACCTGGGTCCGCCCTTCATCACCCGCGGGCCACCGCAGGCGCTGCTCGCGCTGCGCGACAGCGACGTGTTCGCGAGCGAGGTGATCATGGACGCGCCGGCGCAGGCGCACTTCGCCGAGCGGGCGCGCGTCGACGACGGCGAGGAGGCGCCGATCTCCCCGGCGAGCCTGGGGCCGGCACTGTACCAACGCTACCTGGAGCTGGCGGCGCGCCGCGGGATCCCACCCGCGCTGGCCCGCCGGCTCACCCCCTGGGCCGCGATCCTCTCCATCGGGCGCCCGCCGATCCCGCCGGGCGCGTCCCTGGACGAGTCCCTGCAGCAGTCCGCCGAACGCATGGGCCGCCAGGTGGCGGGCCTGCAGTCGGTCGGCGAGCTCATGGACGCGCTCGAGGCGACGCCCCACGCCGACCAGATGGCCGTGCTCGCGGACACCATCTGCCAGCAGCGTGCCCTGGGCACCTATTACCGGCATCTCCTGGAGGTCTACTCCACCGGTGTGCCCGAGGCCGTGGTGGCCTTCAGCCGTGCCGGGCGCGAGGACGACCCGGTGCTGCAACGCCTGGAGGCGAGGATGGTGACCGCCCGCAACCCGCTGTTCGTGAGCCGAATCCAGGCGCTGCTGGCCCGGGGCCGGGTGTTCGTCGCCCTGGGCGCGCAGCACCTGCCGGGTCCCGGGGGCGTGCTGCGCGGGCTCGAGGACGCCGGATTCGCCGTCCAGACCGTGCGCTGACGCACAGTTTCGGGGCCCCGCCCCCGGGACATCTTCCTAAAGTGCACTTGCGCACGGACCGATACCCATTCCCAAGTCACTGTCCCTCCACCGGAATCCGGCGTTGCCGGTGGCGCCGGTGCGGAATGGCTCGGATATTGCAGTGCAGCAAGAAAGCGGATGAGGCGGGGAGCAGCCAGAGACTTCACGCGGCCGTCGAGGGCCGGGAGGCTTCCATGGATACCCACATGAACCGGGCGACTGGACGATGGATCACAGGCCTCGCGGCCCTGGTCGTGCTCGGGCTGATGCCGGGCTCCAGCGGCGCCGAGGACGACGTTCCACCGGGACGACTGGTGGAGATGGGCACGCACCGCATGCACCTGTACTGCACGGGGCACGGCGCACCGGCGGTGATCCTGGACGCGGGCCTGGGTGGTTCCACGCTGGACTGGTCGCTGCTGCAACCCCTCGTTGCGCGCTACACGACGGTGTGCTCCTACGACCGCTCGGGCTATGGCTGGAGCGATGCCTCCACCAGACCCCGGTCCAGCGACCACATCGCCGATGAGCTGCACGCGCTGCTGAGGAGCGCGGACGTCGCACCCCCCTACATCCTCGCGGGACACTCCTTCGGCGGCTTCAACGTCCGCGTGTTCGCGGCGCGGCACCCGCACGACGTGGCGGGACTGGTGCTCATCGACGCGTCCCACGAGGCCCAGTTCGAGCGCTTCGAGACCACGTTCGGCATCAGCCTGGCGCCGAAACGCCACGGCCTCATCCAGCTGTCCGCTCCACGTGTCCCCGAAGGCGTGCCAGCCGCGCTGCGGGCCGTCGCGATGCGTCGTGCCCAGCGCGCGAGCGCGATGCTGGCGGTGCGGAACGAGCTGATGAACTTCCGCCGCAGCGCCGACCAGGTCCGCGAGCATCGCCAGCTCCCGGACGTGCCCCTGGTGGTCCTCACCCGCGGGATCGAGCAGTGGCGGAACACGCCGCGTGGCAGCGAGATGGAGGCGCTCTGGCTCGAGCTCCAGCACACCCTGGTGAGCCTCACGACGGATCGCGAGCACATCATCGCCGGGCGCTCCGGGCACTACATCCATCTGGATCAGCCGGAGCTGGTGAACGCTGCCATCGAGCAGGTGGTGCGACGCAACAGGGGCAACCGCGTGAGCTGGAAGATGCTCGCCCGCCACGGGGCGCGGATGTACTGAGCGGCCCCCGGTCGTCACCCATGAACCGGGGTGGGCCCCGGGAAGACACGACGGCGGCCGCATCGCCCCGTGACCGCTCGCGGGAAACGCCGCCCGCTCGGCGGCCACGGCCCGGCGCTGCATCCCCTCGTTCGTCGCCGGAAGGCGGCCCATGACGTTCCCATTGCATTCAGACGGTTGCGGGACCCGGCCGCGGCCGAGCGTCAGGAATCGCGTTCCGGAGTGCAGAAACGCACGGACTAACGGCCGGCTCCGGCGTAGATTCATCCTCAACAAAAGCAAGAGGAGTCGTTCACACGTATCGCATCCCGCGGAGGGGAGAACGATGACCATTCACAAGCAGATCCTCATGCTGATCCTCGCGGCATCCATCCTGGGCGCGGCCACCCCGGCCCACGCATGCCCCAGCGGCTACGCGAAGTGCGGGCAGAGCGGGCAGCTCTGCTGCCCGCTCTGATCCGGACAGACCCGAAAGGACGCGTTCCAGGGGGAATCCCCATGCGTGATTCGAGACCGCCCAGGAAATTCCGTCGCAAGTACAAATTCCGTCGCAAGCACCTCGTCATGGCGGCCCTCCTCGCGTCGCCCGTGGCGACGTTGCTGGCCTGGCAGGGGCTGACCCACCTGGCGGCCGATCGGACGAAAGCAATCGTCGAGCTCGGCTACGTCGAGCTCATGCCGCCTTCGACCATCTACCTCCCGGGCACCATCGGGACGGTGGAGTACGTTGCGGACGACTCCGTGCGGCTTCATCCGACCTGCAAGATGGACCGCAAAGAGCTCGACGCGGCCATCGAGCGGTCTGCCACGGTAGACCGACGCATCATCGAGACCTACAGCCGGGGGATCGATGCGACGACGGAGCTGCGCGATGCGCTCAGCTCGAGCACCGCAGGAGAGAAGGTGCGCGGCATCGAAGTCTCGCTGCAGAACATGTGGATCCTCTCCATGTCCGGTGAGGCGCTCATCAAGCTGCAGAAGCAGTACATCAAGGACGAATGCGAGCAGGCCATCCACCACAACCTGCGGGCAGGCGCGGAAGTCTGCCAGGTCTCAGAGGTGCTTCAGGCGGATGCCGTCTATCGCATCGATTACCGCAGCGAGCTCGACAGCGAGCAGAAGGTGCAGGCGTCGAAGGAAATCGCCGCCACCATCAACGCGGCGGCGGATACGACGACGATGGACGTGATGCGGGGGAACGGCCTGTTCTTCGGCGTCAAGGTCAAGCACTACTGCATCGTCCTGGACAACGTCGCGCCCGAGGCGGATCCACAGCAGCACGTGGCCGTGCCGGTGAAGCACGTGGCGATGCGCCACTGAGGCGGCCCGGCATTTCTGCCGGGTGCGTGCCGCTCCCGTGAGGCAGCGGCGCGGCGCCTGCGCCGGTCACGCGCTGCCGTACCCACTCGACCGCCCCGCCGCGCGGGCATGTTGCGGCGCCGTGCGCACCGACCGTGACCGACGCCGTCGCCGCACGCAGACGATGTCAGCCGGGACCCTCCCCGGTCGCGAGCCAGTGGGCGCATTCGCGGCCCAGCTCCCGCACGCTGCGGTCCTCGTACTCCGCGATCTCGTCGGGGGTGAGGACGTCGCGCCACCGCCCGTTGACGCCCTTGTGGATGAACGCCTGCGCGCCTCCGTCCCAGAAGGCGCCGCCCATGGGCACGCTGCGGGTGGCGTTGCGCTTCATCCAGTCGAAGCTGCAGTGCTCCACGATGGCGTTCCACCGCGTGTCGTCCACGGGGATGTCGAGAAAATCCGCGATGCGCCGGATCTCGCCGGGCATGTCCCGCTTCAGCGCCTCGAAGTGCACCAGGTGCACGTTGGGCAGGCCCCGGATCGCCCACCAGGAGCGGATGTTCTCCCAGAACGGCCACCAGGGATGACCGTCTCGATCGAGCCAGTCGCGCCAGTACTGGCGGATGTCGGCGGGCGGCGGCCCGATGGGTGGGCCCACGCGTCCGGGGGTGTCGTTCAGCGCCGCGTACCAGGACGCGTTGGCGTTGACGTGGTGATTGTAGAAGCTCCACACGACGTCGCGCCCGTCGCGGCCGATGTAGACGTACCTGGC
The DNA here is from genome assembly GCA_041593595.1 of Gammaproteobacteria bacterium. Classification (GTDB taxonomy): domain Bacteria; phylum Pseudomonadota; class Gammaproteobacteria; order HK1; family HK1; genus JBFHNV01. The sequence continues at coordinate 18,562 of JBFHNV010000027.1, read as the reverse complement.
CTTCGGCGAGAACACCAGTGCGTCCACCGGCAGGTGGGTCTTGAGGAAGCGGCGGTGGGTCTGCGCCTCAACCGCGGGCAGCTTCACCGCCTTCGGCGGCACGCGCAGATCCAGCCACGGCGACATCTCGGCGACCGGGAGATCGGGATCGCCGCCGAAGATGAGCTGGGCCACGATCTGCTGCATCCAGGTCGTGCCCGACTTGGCGTAGGTGCCGATGACGATGTCGTCGTCGCGGAAGCGGAAGTCGTTCCAGATGGTCGAGTCGAAATGGTGATTGTGCAGCTCCCGCGTCTTGCGGGGGACTGCGTTGGCAGGCGGCATGCTCGTCGCCCTCCCGGGCGTGTCAGTACCGGAGGCCGGATCCGATCACGCTAGGTCCTCCCCGCCAGCGCGTCAACGTGCCGGCCGGCGCGCGTCCGTTCATGGCCGGCACGGCGGGGCTTCGCCGCTTCGCCCTCGCCCCCGTGTGCCCCAAGGCCGGGCCCGGCGTGACGGGCTCGATGCGCCCTGCCGGTGGACGCGGGCAACCGTGTCTGAGGAGTCGCGACCGGGGCCCGTGGTCGGCGCCGCGCTGCGAGCGGGTACGCGCCGTCGTCACTACGACCGGAAATCCCCGCGGGTGCAGCCGATCCACGCCATGATCGTGCACCTGGAAGTCACGACGCCGCCCCCGATGCCGAACCGTTCCTGCCGCAGGGCGATGCTCCGCTCAGGTCCCCGGCGCACGCTGCGGGAACGTGACGATTCCGCTCCCGCTCGACGCGGCCGACCAGCGACGGACAGGGTGCGATGCCGGGCAAGAACCTCCAAGGTCCCGGTCCGGCGCGCAGGCACATGTCGCGCATGAACGAGCCGGACGACCGCGGCCGGGGGAAGCGTCGCCCGGTGGATACGAGGAAGCGTGGGCTGCGTTACGAGGTCGGCGTGCCGGCGCGCATCGCGGGCTCGCAAGGCTCGTTCATGGACGTGACGATCCACGACGTCAGCGCGAGCGGCATGAGCATTCGCCATCCCCTGCTCGTCGTCGAGAACGACGCCCACGCCCTCCCCGTGGGCACCCGGATCTCCGTCACCTTCGCGCCTGATCACGAGAACGCACCCGACGACACCGTCTCCGTGAGCGCGGAGATCGCGCGCAGCGAGCCACACGGCGTGGGCGTGCGATTCGTGGACCTCTCGCGGGAGCAGCGCCAGGCGCTGCGCCTGCTCGCGGCGCTGGCCGTCGAGGCCCGCGTGATATCCGGCGCGGGGCTGACGAAGGCCGCGTCGCGCGCGTCCCGGCCGGAGATACGGGCGCTCATGGGCGCGTGCCTGCGGGTCATCGAACGCCGGCTTCCGAACCTGATCTGGACGCTGCGCACCGAGGTGGTGAAGCGGCTTCAGAAGATGGGCTCGAGCGGCACCGACGAGGCAAAACGGGCACGCGCCGAGGCGGAGCGGATCGACAGCAAGGGCACCGCCATCGGCCTCACCATCGAGCGGCGCGTGGTGCAGAGCTTCGCCGAGGTGGTCGACCTGGACGTCACGCAGGAACTGCTGCTGCAGCACGTGCAGCGCGAAGCGGCCCGGCAGACGGCCCAGTCGCGCCGCGCTCTCGGGCTCGTGGAGAGCGAGGCATTCGAGGTCTCGCTCGCGATGGCCGCTGCCAGCGAGCGCCTCGAGAAGGCGCTCGTCGGCAAGACCTTCGACGTCAACGTGCGGCTCGCCAACGTGCTCGGGCGCCGCATCGACGAGGTCGAGAACCCGCTGGTGCCGGCAGTGCTCTGCCGTATGCTCTGGCAGTCGGTCACCGAGTACTGCGATTCGCCTCGCGTGCACGCGTGCCTGCACCGGGTGCTGGTGGAGCGCCTGATTCCCCTGATGTCCGAGATCTACGACGAGCTCGGGGAAACGCTCGATCAACACGATGTGCCGGCGGAGTACTGGACGAGCGACTCGACTTACGACGGAAAGACCCGAGAGCAGTGGGGGCGCGGGTCGCATCGAGCCCGTGACCGGAGAAAGCGACCCCTCGAGGGATCCTCAGCCCGCCACGTCCATCAGCAGCGTACCCGATGCATGCACCGTCACCCGGTCCCCGGGTGCGACCACCGTGGTGGCGTCCAGCTGCTCGACGATGGCGGGGCCGTCGATCACGTGTCCGGGGCGGAGCACGTCGCGACGGTAGACGGCGGTGTCCACGCTCCCGGTGCCAGGGAAGTGCACCGGCCGCGATGCCACGGCGGGCGGCTGCGCGGGAGCGGCGGCCGCATCATCCCGGGTCGGTGCCGCCTCCGGGTGCAGGCCACGCAGCCCCAGACGCAGGTTCACGCACTCCACGCCGTCGTCGCGGCTGGCGAAGCCGTACATGCGCTCGTGCTCGGCGTGGAAGCGTTCCGCCAGCTCCGAGGCCCCGGGCAGCGCCGGCGCGACACCCCCGGCGGCCCGGGCCACGGGCACGCGCAGCTCGAAGTTCTGGCCCACGTAGCGCATGTCCAGCAGCAGCTCCACCGCGCGGCGCTCCCCGCCCACCTCCTCGCGGTGGAACCAGGCCTCGGCCTCCGGCCACAGCTCGTCCAGGGAAGCGGCCAGGGCGGACGCACCGTCCGCGTTGACGGTGAGGCGCCGCGAGCGCACCAGCTCCTCGGCCAGATCCGCCACCACCAGCCCCCGGGCGCACAGGATCCCCGGCGCCACCGGCACCAGCACCCGGCGCATCCCGAGCTCGCGTGCCACGGCGCCCGCGTGCAGCGGGCCGGCGCCGCCGTAGGCCAGCAGCGCGCAGTCCCGGGGATCGTGCCCGCGCTCCACGGACACGGCGCGGATGGCCCGCACCATGGTGGCGTTGACGATGTCCAGGACGCCGAGCGCGGTGCGCTCGAGCGTGAACCCGAGGCGTGCCGCGGCGGGCTCCAGGGCCGCCCGGGCGGCCCCGGCGTCCAGGGGCATGCCGCCGCCCAGCAGCCCCGCGGCCGACAGCCGGCCCAGCACCAGGTTGGCGTCGGTGACCGTGGGCGCCGTGCCGCCGCGGCCGTAGCAGGCGGGCCCCGGCTCGGCCCCGGCGCTGTCCGGGCCCACCTTGAGCAGGCCGTCGCGATCGAACCAGGCGATGGATCCGCCGCCGGCGCCCACCGTGTGCACGTCCACCATGGGCAGGCGGATGGGGAAGTCCGCCACCTTGCGGGCGTGGCCCACGTCGGCGCGGTAGTCCCGGATCAGGCACACGTCCGCGCTGGTGCCGCCCATGTCCAGGGTGATCACATGGGACCGTGCCGTCTCGCGAGCCACCTGCACCGCCCCTACCACCCCCGCCGCGGGGCCGGACAGCGCGGTGCGCACCGGCAGCGCCCGGGCCTGCGCCGCGGACATGAGCCCGCCGCTGGACTGGTTGATGCCGAGCCGCGCCCGCGGCAGGCGCTCGCCCACCTCCTGCTCGAGGCGGTCCACGTACCCGCTCACCGTGGGCTGCAGCCAGGCGTTGATCAGCGTGGTGGAGAAGCGCTCGTACTCGCGGAACTCGGCCTGCACCTCGCAGGACAGGGACAGGTGCAGATCCGGCACGGCGGCGGCCAGGGCACGCCCGACGGCGCGCTCGTGCTCCGGGTTGAGGAACGAGAACAGCAGGCACACGGCGCAGGAGCGCGCGCCGCTGGCGCGTACCCGCTCCGCCACCGCGGCCAGCGCCGCGTCCGTGAGCGGGCGCACCACCTCGCCGGCGGCACCCATGCGCTCCGCTACCTCGAAGCGCAGCTCCCGGGGTGCCAGCGGCGGCGGGTGATCCGCCTGGAAGTCGTACAGGCGCGGGCGGGTCTGGCGCCCGATCTCCAGCAGGTCGCGGAAGCCCTCGGTGGTGACCACCGCCACCGCCGGGCCGCGGCGCTGGATCAGCGCGTTGGTGGCCACGGTGGTGCCGTGGGCGAGACGCGCCACCGCGTGCGCCGGGATGCCCTCCGCGAGCAGCCGGTCGAGCCCGTCGACGATGGCGCGCGCCGGGTCGTCCGGCGTGGACGGCACCTTGAGCACGCGGCTCGCGCCGGCACGGGCATCCAGCGCGTGGAAGTCCGTGAACGTGCCGCCCACGTCCACGCCGATGCTCCAGTGTCCCGATCCGCCGGCCATGCCCTCTCCCGCCGCACCAGGCGATGCAGACTCCCACGACACCGAAGGCGCACACGCTCCTGCCGCGCCGAGGTCGCGAGAGCATAGCGAAAAGCGCTGCCGCCGCGGTGCTTGGATCGCCGCGCGCGTGGCCCGCGCAATCGAGGCTCGCTGGCCCACCCGCCGCTGCGCCGTCACCTTCCGGCGGGGGGGCCGTACGCCGAGTGGAACGGGTCAGTCGTAGCGGCTCGCCGTCAGCCCGTCCAGCGAGATCGCCGGCTCGTTGCCCAGGACCACATCGGCCACCACCCGGCCCGACCCGCAGGCCATGGTCCAGCCAAGCGTCCCGTGGCCCGTGTTCAGGAAGAGGTTCGCATACCGGGACGGGCCCAGCACCGGAGTTCCGTCGGGGGTCATCGGGCGAAGGCCCGTCCACCCGCGCGCCTTCTCCAGGTCGCCACCACGGGGAAAGAGGTCGTTGATGACGTAACGCACCGTATCGGTCGCGTGTGGGCCGAGCCGGTTGCTGTAACCGGCAATCTCGGCGGTGCCGGCGACGCGGATGCGATCGCCCAGCCGCGTGATGGCGACCTTGTGCGTCTCGTCCATGATGGTCGACTGGGGCGCCAGGGCATCGTCGGTGACCGGCAAGGTGACCGAGTAGCCCTTGACCGGATAGACGGGAAGGCGCACGCCGATGGGCCCGAGCAGCCGCGGGGCGTAGCTTCCCAGCGCGCACACGTAGGCATCGCCGGTGACGCGCCCTACGGGGTCGGTGTCGATGCCGGCTACGGAGCCGTCCTCGATCGCGATTCGCCGGATCGTCTGGGCATAGTGGAAGCGCACACCGAGCGCTTGCGCCTTCTCCGCCAGCGCCACGGTGAACATCGCGCAGTCGCCGGTTCTGTCGGCCGTGAGCCGCAGACCGCCGACGAACTTCTCCGACACGTCCGCGAGCGCGGGTTCGACCTGGATGCAGCCTTCACGATCGAGGACCTCGAAGGGCGAGTCGAACTGCCGAAGGATGTCCTGGTCCGCCCTGGAGGCCTCGAGCTGCTTGCGGGTGCGGAAGAGCTGGAGCGTTCCCTGCTCCCGGCCGTCGTACTGGATGCCGGTATGGGCGATCAGATCCGGCAGGCAATCGCGGCTGTAATTCGAGATCCGCACCATGCGGGCCTTGTTGATCTCGTAGCTGCGCGCATTGCAGTTCATCAGCATCTGCAGGCCCCACTTCCACATGGTGGGGCTGATGAGCGGCCAGATGAAGAGCGGGCGGCGCTTCATGAACAGCCATTTGAGCGCCTTCAGCGGCACACCCGGCGCCGCCCAGGGCGAGGTCATCCCATAAGACAGCTCCCCGGCATTGGCGTAGCTGGTCTCGAGGCCGGGTCCGGCCTGACGATCCAGCACGACCACCTCGGCGCCATCGCGTGCCAGGTAATAGGCGGTGGTCACGCCGATGACACCTGCGCCCATCACGACGATCTTCACGGTCAACGTCCTTCTCGTGTCGCGACACCGGGACCGCTCGTGCCTTGCTTTCGGACACCGCCATGACCCGACCTCGGCTCCGGCTGATGAGCGGACATTCAGGCTGCCTGGCTGTTCCGAACGCTGCTTCGAGCGCTTCGTGATGCGGAGGACGGCATGGGTCGCTGCGCCCCGCCGTGAACCCGTCCCTGGGGGAGGCGGCGTCCCTGCCGCCTACGGGCGCATCGACCCATGCCGTCCTCCTCCTAGCCCGCATTATTCATGAACGCGACCAGCCAGGGCGCGGAGATGCCGGTAGATGCAAGGCGGGCGCCGCCGCGGGCGCGCAGGCGTACCTTGACGGTACGTCGAGCACCCGGGGCAAGCCCAACGCCGCAGATGCCGGCAGATCTGCGTCCGCAGCCGAGGGTTCACGAATAATGCGGGCTAGACCGGTGATCTCGGACTCGCAACAGCCATCCGGTGCAATGTGCCCGGAGTATATGCCGCGACGACGCGCTGGCTCGCCTGCTGCGAATTGACCCCTGAGGCCCCTCGCCGCACACTGGCAGCGCAGCCCCGGCGCCCGAGCCGGCGCGGCTGCGGCGGGTCCGCATTCCGGATCGGCGCCACGAGCGAAGAACACCAATATCGAGGAGGTGGGCCAAGATGCAAGCAGTGCGACTCATCCCGATCACCGTCATGGCGACAGCGCTCGGCAGCGCGATGCTGGCAGCACCGGTGGCGATGGCGGCGGTGGAATCCCGGGATCCCATCAAGCTCACGCTCCACGACTGGACCGGGCAGCTCATCACCACGCGCATCATGGGAGAGGTGCTGAAGAAGGCCGGCTACAACATCGAGTACGTGCAGGCGGACTACATCGCCCAGTTCGCCGGGCTGAAGACCGGCGACCTGCACGTGGCGATGGAGATCTGGGAAACCACCGGGCGCGACGCCATGGACGAGGCCACGGCCACCGGCAAGGTGGAGAACCTGGGCGAGACCGGCATGCAGGCCATCGAGGAGTGGTGGTATCCGTCCTACATGAAGGCGAAGTGCCCCGGGCTGCCGGACTGGAACGCCTTGAAGGACAAGGCCTGCGCGGAGGCGTTCGCCACCGCGGAGACCGCGCCCAAGGGCCGCTACCTGGGCGGTCCGGTGACCTGGGGCGGCTACGACGACGAGCGCGCGGCGGCCCTGGAGCTGCCCTTCGAGGTGGTGCACGCGGGCACCGACGCGGCGCTGTTCGCGGAGCTGGAGTCTGCCTACCAGCGCAAGGCGCCCATCATGCTGTGGGTGTACGCGCCGCACTGGGCGCCGGTGAAGTACCAGGGCGAGTGGGTGACATTTCCGCCCTTCACCAAGGAGTGCTACGAGGATCCCGCCTGGGGCACGAACCCGCAGGAGAAGTACGACTGCGCCAAGCCGCGCGGGCCCATCTGGAAGGTGGCCTGGGCCGGTCTCAAGGACAAGTGGGCCGGCGCCCACCGGGCGGTGAAGGCGTTCACCATCGACAACGAGGAGATGGGCGCCATGGTGTCGGACGTGGATCTCAACGGCAGGAAGCTGGAAGCGGTGGTGGACGACTGGATGGCGAAGAACGAGAGCCGCTGGTCCGCCTGGATCAAGTAGCGCACTCCCGCCACGGCATCGCGACGGCGGACAGGAGCGTTTGCCGCCGCGGCTCGACCCGGCAAACCGTTGCCCTGTGACATCGCGCGTGGTCACCGAGCCGTCGACCCCGGAGGTGAAGCTGACCTGCCGCGGGGTCTGGAAGCTGTTCGGCCCGGGGGCCGACGCGTTCCTGGCCACACACGCAGGCGTGCCCGATGCGCAGTCGCTGGCCGAGGCGGGGCTGATCGGTGCGGTGCGCCACGTCAGCCTGGACGTGGCGGAAGGCGAGAACTTCGTGATCATGGGGCTGTCCGGCTCGGGCAAATCCACCCTGGTGCGCTGCATGTCCCGTCTCATCGAGCCCACCGCCGGGGAGATCGTGTTCAACGGCGAGAACCTCCTCGCCGCGAGCCCGCGGCGGATGATCGACATCCGCCGGCACCAGATGGGCATGGTGTTCCAGCACTTCGCGCTGCTGCCGCACCTCAACGTGCTGGACAACGTGGCGTTTCCCCTGGAGGTGCAGGGCGTGGCGCGCAAGGCGCGCGAGACGCGGGCGCGCGCCATGGTGGAGCTGGTGGGCCTGGCGGGGCGCGAGGGCTTCTTCCCGCGCGAGCTCTCCGGCGGGCAGCAGCAGCGGGTGGGCATCGCCCGCTCGCTGGCGGTGGAGCCGGAGCTGTGGTTCCTGGACGAGCCCTTCTCGGCGCTGGACCAGTTGATCCGGCGCGAGATGCAGGACGAGTTCATGCGCCTGCAGGCAGTGCTCAGAAAGACCATCGTGTTCATCACCCACGACTTCGACGAGGCGATCCGCCTCGGTGACCGCATCGCCATCATGAACGAGGGTGCGGTGGTGCAGGTGGGAACGCCCGAGGACCTGGTGCTGCACCCCGCCACCGGCTACGTGGCGGAGTTCACGCGCGACGTGCCGCGCGCCAAGGTGGTGCGCGTGCGCAGCATCATGACCCGCGACGCCGCTCCCGGGGCGAGCGCGGGCGATGCCCCGTCGGTGACCCCGGAGACCCGCGTCGCGGAGGCCGCGCCGCTGTTCGGCAAGGAGCTTGCGGTGCTGCCGGTGGTGGATGGCGACGGCGCGCTCACGGGCTGGCTCACCCGGGAAGCGGTGAGCGACCTCCTGATGCGCGGATGAGCGCGCAGGCGCAGTCAGCGCCGGTGGCTGCCGAGGCGCCTCCCGCCCGGCGCTTGCGGGTGCGCGCCATCTGGGCCGGCGCCCTGGCGGCGTTCATGCTGCTGTGGCTGTTCGGGAGGCCCGTGGCCGGCTGGGCCTTCGAGGTGCCGCGCGCGATCCGTGTGCCCCTCAGGGGCTGGATCCGTGATGCCATGTCCTGGCTCACCGAGGACGCCACCTTCGGCCTGTTCACCTTCACCGAGCTCACGCGCTTCGTGGCCGCGGTGATCGACCTGCCCTACCGCATCGCGCTCAGCGCGCTGTCCACGGGCTTCCTGGAAGGGCAGGGATCCGACGCGGTGCAGATCCTCCCGCCCCTGCCGTGGGTGGCGGTGGTGGGCATCGTCGGGTTGATGGGGCTGTACGCCGGCGGCTGGCGGCTCGCCGTCACCGCGGTGGCCTGCTTCGGCTTCCTGGCGGTGTTCGGGCAGTGGGACAGCGCCATGGTGACCCTGGCGTCCATCCTCATCGCGGTGCCCATCGGGGTGGCGGGAGGCCTGCTGCTCGGGATCGCCGCCCACCGCTGGCGGGCGGTGGAGATCGTCCTGCAGCCGGTGCTGGACCTGATGCAGACCATTCCCGTGTTCGCCTACCTGGTGCCGATCCTGTTCCTGTTCGGGTTCGGGCCCACCGCGGCGGTGGTGGCGACGGTCATCTACGCGTTGCCGCCCATGACCCGGGTGTCGCTGCTGGCGCTTCGCGGCGTGCCCGCGGAGGTCATCGATCTCGGCCGCATGGTGGGGTGCACGCGGCGCCAGATGACCTGGCGGGTCATGGTGCCCTCCGCACGGCCCGGTCTGATGGTGGGGGTCAACCAGGTCATCATGCTGTCGCTCAACATGGTGATCATCGCATCCATGATCGGCGCCGGCGGTCTCGGCTACGAGGTGCTGGCCGCGCTGCGGCGCCTCGACATCGGCACCGGCCTGGAGGCGGGCTTCGCCATCGTGGCGCTGGCCATCGCGCTGGATCGCCTGTCCCAGGCCTTCGCGCGCAAGGACCGCGCGCACGGTGCGCAGGACGCTGCCGAGCGCAACTGGGTGGCGCGCAACCCTTTCACCGCCTCGGCCGGCGCGCTGGTGCTGCTGAGCGGGCTCGCGGGGCTCGCGCTCGCGCCGGTGCAGGCCTGGCCCGAGGCCTGGCAGGTGTCCACCGGCGACTTCTGGTCGGACGTGGTGAAGTGGGTGAACGTGAACTACTTCGACGAGCTGGAGAACGCCAAGAACGCGCTGCTGCTCAACGTGCTCATCCCCTTCAAGCGCCTGCTGCTGGATCTGCCCTGGCTCGGGGTGGTGTGCCTCATCGCGCTGGCCGGCTGGACGCTGGGTGGGGCGAGGAAGGGCATCGCGCTCGCCGCGCTCGCCGGCGTGATCGCGCTCACCGGCCAGTGGGAGAAGGCCATGGTGACGGTCTACCTGTGCGGCATCTCGGTGGTGCTGGCCTGCCTGGTGGGCATCCCGGTGGGCGTGCTGGTGGCGGAGCGGGCGAGGTTGTGGAAGGTGGTGGAGGTGATCATCGACACCCTGCAGACGCTGCCCTCCTTCGTGTACCTGATGCCGGCGGTGATGCTGTTCCGGGTGGGGGACTTCACCGCCATGGTGGCGGTGGTGGCCTATGCGCTCGCGCCCGCCATCCGCTACACCGCCCACGGCCTGCAGCAGGTGGACCCGCGCCTCATCGAGGCCGGGCGCGCGGCCGGGTGCACGCCGTGGCAGCTCCTGAGCAAGGTGAAGGTGAAGCTCGCGCTGCCGGAGATCCTGCTCGGGGTCAACCAGACCATCATGCTGGCGCTGTCGATGCTGGTGATCACCGCGCTGGTGGGGACGCGCGACCTGGGGCAGGAGGTGTACATCGCGCTCACCAAGGCGGATACCGGCCGCGGCCTGGTGGCGGGCCTCTCCGTGGCCTTCATCGCCATCATCGCCGACCGGCTGATCACCGCCGGGGCGTCGCGCATGCGCGCCCGGCTCGGGCTCACGCGCTGAGGACGGGGACCGTGCACGACGTGGAGCAACGCATCCGCGCCCTGCCCGTGTGGCGGGGCGCCATCACCTGGCAGCGCCTGGAGGGCGGGCTGTCCAACGAGAGCTTCGTGGTGGACTGCGCGGGCGAGCGCTACGTGGTGCGCTTCGGACGCGACTTCCCGTTCCACCACGTCTCCAGGGAGCGCGAGGTGATGGTGGCGCGCGCCGCCCACGTGGCCGGCTTCGCGCCGGAGCTCGTGCACTCGGACCCCGGGGTGATGGTGTCGCGCTTCATCGACGGGCGGACCCTCGACGCCGCGGACGTGCGCCGGGAGATCCCACGCATCGCGCGCACCGTGCGCGCCTTTCACGACACCATGGGTCGCCACGTGAGCGGCCCGGGCTACATGTTCTGGGTCTTTCACGTGATCCGGGACTACGCGCGGCGCCTGCGCGCCGAGGGCAGCATGTACCGGGAGCACCTGGACGAGTGGCTGTCCCTGGCCGCAGAGCTGGAGGCGGCGCAAGCGCCGCTGCCCATCGTGTTCGGACACCACGACCTGCTGCCGGCGAACTTCATCGACGACGGCGAGCGGTTGTGGATCATCGACTTCGAGTACGCCGGGTTCTCCACCGCCATGTTCGACCTGGCGGGCATCGCGTCCAACGCCGAGTTCGATGCCGGCGAGGCGCGCACCCTGCTGGCGGCGTACTTCGGCGCGGCTCCCACGGCCGCGATCCTGCGCAGCCACGCCGCCATGCAGTGCGCGTCGCTCCTTCGCGAGGCCATGTGGAGCATGGTGAGCGAGCTCCACCTGGAGACCCCGGGAGTGGATTTCCGGGCCTACACCCGCGAGAACCTCGAGCGCCTGCAGCGGGCGCTCGAGGCGTACCGTACCGGGCGCTTCGAGGACTGACCGGCGATGACCCTTCCCGCACACGCCCAGGTCGTGGTCATCGGCGGCGGCATCATCGGCTGCTCCACCGCCTATCACCTGGCCCGGGATCACCGGGCGGAGGTGGTGCTGCTGGAGCAGGGGCGGCTCACCGGCGGCTCCACCTGGCACGCCGCGGGGCTGGTGGGTCAGCTTCGCGCGTCCGCCGCCATCACCCAGCTGCTCAGGTACTCGGTCCAGCTCTACGAGCGGCTCGAACGCGAGACCGGGCTCGCGACCGGCTGGCGCATGACCGGCTGCCTGCGCCTCGCCTGCAATGCGGACCGGTGGACCGAGCTGCGCCGCCTGGCCACCACGGGGCGCAGCTTCGACATGCCGATGCACCTGCTCTCGGCGGCCGAGGTGAAGTCCATGTGGCCCCTGATGCAGGTGGACGACCTGGTGGGGGGCGCCTTCCTGCCGAGCGACGGGCAGGCGAACCCCTCCGACATCACCCAGTCGCTGGCGCGTGGCGCGCGCAGCCACGGCGTGCGCGTCCACGAAGGGGTGCGGGTCACGGGCTTCGACATGGGCGGTGACCGCATCCGCACCGTGCACACCAGCGAGGGCAGCATCGCGGTGGACAAGGTGGTGAACTGCGCGGGGCTGTGGTCACGCCAGGTGGGCGCCATGGCGGGCATCAACGTGCCCATCCAGCCGGTGCAGCACCAGTACATCGTCACCGGCCCCGTACCGGGCATCACGCCGGACACCGCCACGGTGCGCGACCCCGACCGACGGATCTACTTCAAGGAGGAGGTGGGCGGCCTGGTGATGGGCGGCTACGAGCCGGACCCGTTGCCGTGGCTCGGGGGCGACGTGCCGGAGGGGTTCCAGTTCCAGCTCCTGCCCGACGAGTGGGACCACTTCGAGCAGCACATGGCGCAGGCGGTGGCCCGGGTGCCCGCGCTCGACGAGGCGGGCGTGAAGCAGATGGTGAACGGCGCCGAGAGCTTCACCCCGGACGGCAACTTCATCCTGGGTGCCGCACCCGAGTGCAGCAACCTGTTCGTGGGCACCGGCTTCAATGCCTTCGGCATCGCCTCCGGGGGCGGCGCGGGGTGGGTGCTGGCGGAATGGGTAATGAGCGGCGAGTCCCCCATGGATCTGTGGGTGGTGGACATCCGGCGCTTCTCCTCGCTGCACCGGGATCGGGCCTGGGTGCGGGAGCGAACGCTGGAGGCCTATGGGCGGCACTACGCCATCGGCTATCCCCACGCGGAGTACGAGAGCGCCCGCCCGCGCATCGTCTCGCCGCTGTACCGGCGGCTCGAGGCGCACCGGGCGGTGTTCGGCTCCAAGCTCGGCTGGGAGCGGCCCAACTGGTTCGCGCCGGAGGGCGTGGAGCCGGTGGATGTGCCGGCGATGGGGCGCCAGAACTGGTTCCACGCGGTGGGGGAGGAGCACCGGCACGTGCGCGAGCAGGTGGGCGTGTTCGACCAGTCCTCCTTCGCCAAGTTCGAGCTCAGCGGCCCCGATGCCGCCGGGGCGCTGGAGTGGATCTGCGCCAACCGGGTGGCGCGGGAGCCGGGGCGGGTCACCTACACGCAGCTCCTGAACTCCCGCGGCGGCATCGAGTGCGACCTCACCGTGGCTCGCCTGGAGGAGGACCTGTTCTACATCGTCACCGGCACCGGGTTTCGCACCCACGATTTCGCCTGGATACGCGAGCACATCCCGGCAGGGTCGCACGCGCACCTGCGCGACGTCACCGAGGAGCACGGCACCCTGTCCCTGATGGGGCCGCACGCCCGGGCGGTGCTGGCGGCGGTGACCGACAGCGACGTCACCGACGCGGCCTTTCCCTTCGCCCATGCGCGCATCCTCACCGTGGCGGGGCACCCGCTGCGGGCGCTACGCATCAGCTACGTGGGCGAGCTCGGCTACGAGCTGCACGTGCCGCTCGGCGCCACCGGCGAGGTGTTCGACGCGCTGATGAGCGCCGGCGCCGAGGCGGGGCTGCGTCCGGTGGGCTACCGGGCCCTGGAATCGCTGCGCCTGGAGAAGGGCTACCGCGCCTGGGGCTCGGACATCACGCCCAACGACACGCCCTTCGAGGCGGGCCTCGGCTTCGCCGTGCGCCTGGACGAGAAGGGCGACTTCGTCGGCCGTGCCGCCATCGAGCGCGCCGCCAACCGGCCCCGCGCGAAGCAGCTCGCCTGCTTCACCGTGGAGGACCCGGGCACCGTGCTGCTCGGCCGCGAGACCATCCTGCGCGACGGTGAATTCGCCGGCTACCTCACCAGCGCCGGCTTCGGCTACACGGTGGGCCGGCCCATCGGCTACGGCTATGTGCGCAACGAGGCTGGCGTGGATCGCGACTACCTGCTGGCGGGGGACTACCAGCTGGTGGTGGCCACCGAGCACGTGCCGGCGCGCATCCACCTCTCGCCCCTGTACGACCCCGCCGGCGCCCGGGTGAGGTCCTGATGGCGCCGTTTCCATGTCTGGAGCGCACCATGGCCTGCGCGTACCTTCCGCAGGCCATGGCCGACGAGCGCGAGTTCCGGATCGAGGCCCTCGGGGGTTGCTGCCGTGCCGTGCGCGGCCCGCGCGGCCTCCACCACCCCGGCCTGCAGCGCCTCAGGGCGTGACTGGAGTGCCCATGCGACAGCAACAGGACGAAGGCGCTCGCGAGGCGCGATCGCTGATCCCCCGCATCGAGGCGCTGGCTGCCCTGGATCCGGCCAGCCTTCGCATCGAGCGCCTGGGCGGGCTCACCAACCAGGTGTTCAAGGTGGCGGACTCAGGCCACGCGTACTGCCTGCGCATTCCCGGGCCGGGCACCGAGGAGTACATCGATCGCGCCAACGAGGCCGAGGCGGCCCGCCAGGCGGCGGAGGCCGGCGTTTCCCCCGCGCTGGTCCACGTGGACCCGGCCAGCGGCGTGCTGGTGACCCGCTACCAGGACGGCGCGCTCACCATGACCCCGCAGGCCTTCCGCGAGCGCGCGGGCGCGCCGGCGCGCGCCGCGCGGGCCTTCCACGCGCTGCACACGGCGGGGCTGCGCTTTCCCTTCCGCTTCGAGCTGTTCGCCATGATCGACGAGTACCTGGGTGTGCTCGCGGGCAAGGAGGTGGCGTTCCCCACCGGCTACCACGACGTGCTGGCGGCCGCGGGCGAGGTGCGCAGCGCGCTCCAGGCACACCCGCTGCCGCTTGCCGCCTGTCACTGCGACCCGCTGTGCGAGAACTTCCTGGACACCGGACAGCGCATGTGGATCGTGGACTGGGAGTACTCCGGCATGAACGACCCCATGTGGGACCTGGGCGACCTGTCGGTGGAGGCGGGCTTCGACGAGCGCCAGGACGACGAGATGATGACCGCCTACTTCGGGGGCGAGCCCCCGGCCCGGGACCGCGCACGGGTGATCATCTACAAGGCCATGTGCGACCTGCTGTGGACCCTGTGGGGGCTCATCCAGCACGCCAACGGCAATCCTGCCGAGGACTTCCAGGCCTATGCCCGCGGGCGCTTCGAGCGCTGCAAGGCGCTCATGGGCGCGGCGGACTTCCAGCGCCACCTGCGCGCGATGCGCGCGGGGTAGGGCGACAAGGGATCACGGGGCGGGATCTGCTCCTGACCTGATCGGGCTTTCTCGATCCTCATCTCATTGAAGCGTGACGGCGACGATGTCTCCAGCCGTCACTCTCGGGTTTCTCGAACGGGGGCGATTACGTTCGCTTCGATGCCGCGAGGGTGGTGGCCGCCGCACCGCGACGTTGGCGCGGCATTTCGAAGCGCCAGCGACGGCCACGCTGGATGGTCGTGCGCGAGGAAGGGCGAACGCCTCAGGGGTCGCGTTGCTGCGCCATGAAGTGGTTGATCACCGCCCAGGAATAGGCCCGGTACAGATTCGCCGCCCGCAATCCCGAAACCAGGACTGAGACGACCAGGCCACCCAGGAACAGCCAATCGACGGGACGGGCCTCGGCGTCTACGCTCACCCGCAACAGGTAAATAATCAATGTGATACCGATCGACACAAAGACCCCCTCGATCATCCGCTGTTCGGCACGCACCTTCTGCACTTTCGTTTCGATCTGTTTGTCGCTCGCAAGTAATGCGTCATGCCAAAGGTGCAGAGCGCGCCGCAGCCCGCGGCCGGCCAAATCAGGCTCTACACCGAACAGCTCCTCGATCTTCGTCACCAACCCCTGACGGGTCGCCGCGGGATATGCACCGTCGCCTTCTTGCAGCGCGTCTTCCAGAACACGGTAGCTGCGCGGGAACAATCGCTCGAGCAGTCCCGTTCGCACGAGCTCACTAACCCCGGCTACGAGGTGCCCGGTAACGAAACCCGCGA
This sequence comes from Gammaproteobacteria bacterium, assembly GCA_041593595.1. Taxonomy (GTDB): domain Bacteria; phylum Pseudomonadota; class Gammaproteobacteria; order HK1; family HK1; genus JBFHNV01. The sequence goes on along the minus strand of JBFHNV010000027.1, from coordinate 3,001 downwards.
CCACCACCACACTCAAGGCCACGACCGTCGATTCACTCAGCCCCTGCGTTCCGACCACAACCTTCTCGACGGCGCTGCCGAGACTCGCATCAAATGCCATTGGCAAGAGTGCAAGCAGCACCAGGCCGGGTGTCAGCCGCGCAAGAACATCGTAAAAGACCTCTGGGATCAGCTTAAGGGAGTCCATAAACACTCTCGATGGTATTTTCGCGCAAACCCGCGGCCTGCGCCGCTATCAACGATCCCCAATGCCGGCTCGTCTCGACCAACGACGAATCTGCCACCGCCCTCGACACGCAATGTCTTATCGAGCCGGATTGCGTATGGTCAACTTCGATCGCCACGCCGAGCGCCCTTGCACGCGCGCTCACGCCGGGCTGGTCTCTGCCACGTGGAAACAGCACCAGGGGGCACCCGATTTGAATGGACTTGAGGACCGTGCCGTGGCCGGCGTGGCTGACGCATACGCCACTCCGTCTCATCAGCGGTCCATGTTCCGCATGCTTCCACGCACGCACTGATGCACCCCCAGGGATCCCCGCTACGGCGGGAGCACTCTCGCCAACCACGAACAGGGTGCGCCGCGCCCCCCCGAGCTGTTCGATGGTGCTTTTGATCATCTCCTGGTCACCATGTTGTGCCTCGGAGCTCATGGTCACAAGAACCTCAGATGGATGTCGGCTTTGCCTCGCAGCTCTGTCGGGCAGCACTGGAGGCAGCGGGCCGACGTAGAAATGGTTGCGCGGTAGAGGCACCGCGAACGCGTCGAATGATGGACAGGTCGCGTGTATCACGACATCCGCATCCGCCTGCCAGTTCACGAGGTGACGTCGCGCCAGGTGAAGCGTCGCGCCACTGAAGTCCTCCGAAAGGGAACGCCGGGACAGCGGTCCGTAAGGGAAGCTCGGGTTGACGACGTGCCACGGGATGGAAAACCGACGCCGTAGCCTGCGCCCTATCTCGCTCGAAAACAACGATGTCAATACCACGCTCGGACGCATCGACGAGACCCAGGGCGCGATCAGGTGGCAGACTGTCGCTGCCCAGTCGTGAAACGGAGGCGCCGAACACGTCGACCTGTAGCTTCCGTGCTCGACTTCGTAGTAGTGGGCAGTCCACTTTCTCAGTCGCTCGCATAAGGACAAGCCCTGCGCGGGTCTGCTCTCGGTCACACGCGGAGCGAGGAAGAAACGACTTGTCGTCGTCAGTGAAAACTCGAAGATCAGATCGATTTCGTGATGGTGAGCGGCAAGCAGGTCGAGAAACGCACGAAACGCAACGATGTCCCCGCCGCCGGCATCCGACGCAACGGCAAGGATGCGTGGGTATCGTGACCGTACATGACGAGTGCGCGAGCCGGGTCGGTAACGCGCATGACAGATCAAGGTCTTTGGGTCGTCGCACACTTCCCGCAAGGCTCAGGTGTCGTTCAACGCGGTCAGGCGCAGCTCCGCCAGTCCGCGTGCGAGGCGAGAAACCTCGTACCCCTCGGGCAGTCGCACCTGATCCAGCCACGCCAGCTCTCGGACCTCTTCGGGATAGATCGTTCCCACTATCCCACCGGCAATAGCGGCGGTCGTGTCGGTATCCCCTCCGAGCATCACCGCGGCGATCAGGGATTCGCGCAGCCCCAGGTCACCAGACAGAATATGTATGATTGCAGCCAGAGTAGCGTCGGCTTCCATCCCTACGCCATGGGCCGGCGCAATCCATGCGGAGCTGGCTGCAACCTCTAGCGCACGGATATTGTCGCTGGAGATACTGGGTTTCCAACGCCTCATTTCTGCAAGGCACTGATCGACAAGCTCTGTGCCGCGTTGACAGCGAAGGCTCGCGTCCGCCATACGCGCGACACCGGCAGCGCATGCGATCGCGAGCGATCCGCCATGCGTGGTGGCAGTCAGCGCTTCGATCCTTTCGCGGGAAACGTCGTCCCAGGGGCGTGCCCAGCCGACCGGGTGGCAGCGCATCAGTGCGCCATTCGTAGTGCCACTCCGGGCTCGCAGCGAACCACCGCGGCGGAACCTGCGAATCGCTGCTCGAGTGGTGGGCCCGATCCCGTGGACGCACTCGAGGCGTTTGTCCAACTCGCCGAGAAAATCCGCGGGCTCGACTCTCCCGCGATGAGCGATCAGATGCTCGGCAACCAGAAACAGCTGTGCTGTGTCATCCGATGTCGACCCCGCGGGCCAATCCTCTCTCGACCATAACCGGGAGGTAAGTGCGTCTTGCGTCGGGATGTCCGCCGGCCGAGCGCCCTCGAATGCGATACCCAGCGCGTCGCCAGCGGCGAAAGCATGCATCGCAGCGTCGAGACGTGACTCGATCGAGGCCAATTCAGATGCGTACAAGTCCGCATTCCCGCCGGCCGGATTCACACGGTTACCCACATCCAGCGCCCGACACCGTGCTCCAGCTCGATGCTGGCCACTGGTGTCACGTCACAGTCTTTCCGGGCGCATCGCCCGTTCGGATTGTGCTATAGGCGATTGAGGCGCGAGTTTCCAGTGGGCAGCATGCGCCGCGTGCGGCCCTCGGGGCGCCGAACACGGCTCGAACCCGCAACGACCTGAATTATCGACAAGACTGTTTCCCGACAAATCAAACGCTTGCGACATCGCGTTGGTGAAAGACGGCGATTCGTCCCGGATCTGTGACCCGGGTCGAGGCAGCCAGTTGTTTCAGCGTGACAACCCGTTTCGCTCCGGGGACTTGCGTCGGACGCGCTCACGCGCCTCCAGGGCGTGTGCAATCGCTACAGCATCGACGTGAGCCCGTCGCGGGGCGCAAGACCCGTCGCCTTCACAGCCTGGAGCAGCGATCGGGTTGCGCGGGTCGGAAACACCTTTCACCGCCGCGCGTCACGACTTGTCGTCCAACCGATCGGGCGCCTGCCGGGCCGACGAGAGCCGAAAACCAGAGCGTCCATCTGGCGATGTCCGGGTCACGCTGAACACCGATTTCCTGCTCCCCCTCCCTGCCCTCCCCCTCGTCACGAGGG
>JBFHNV010000026.1:0-38189 GCA_041593595.1 Gammaproteobacteria bacterium | reverse complement strand
GGCCATGCTGCGGCGGGCCGTCACCTTGTCGCCCATCCGCCGGATCACGTCCGCCGGCGGGCCCACCCAGACGAGCCCGGCCGACGTGACGGCGTCGGCGAAGTCCGCGTTCTCCGAGAGGAAGCCGTAGCCCGGGTGAACGGCATCGGCGCCGCAGGCCCGCGCCGCGGCCACGATCTGCGCCCCGTCCAGGTAGCCGTCCGCCGGCCCCGCGCCCGCCAGGGCCACGGCGCGGTCCGCCGCGCCCACGTGCAGCGCGCCGGCGTCTGCCCGGGAATGCACGGCGACGGTGGCGACGCCCAGGCGGCGGCAGGTGCGCGCCACCCGGCAGGCGATCTCCCCGCGGTTGGCGATGAGGATGCGCCGGAACACCGGCACTACATCCGGAATACCGGCGTGAAGCCGGGCGACGGCGGCGTGCAGTGGGCCAGCGCCAGGCACAGCCCCAGCACGTCGCGGGTCTGGGCCGGCTCGATGATGCCGTCGTCCCACAGCCTGGAGGTGGCGTAGTAGGGATCCGACTGCTCGGCATACTGGGCGCGCACCTCGCGCTCGATGGCCGCCATCTCCGCCGGGGCCGCCTCGCCCCGGTGCATGCTCGAGCGTCTGAGCTCCAGCATCACGTTGGACGCCACGTCCGCGCTCATGGTGGCGATCTCGGCGCCGGGCCAGGTGAACAGGAAGCGCGGCCAGAAGCCCCGACCGCACATGCCGTAGTTGCCGGCGCCGTAGGAGCCGCCGAGGATGACGGTGAAGCGCGGCACGCGGGCGGTGGACATGGCGTAGACCATCTTCGCCGAGTGCTTGGCGATCCCTTCGCGCTCCGCCTCGCTGCCCACCATGTAGCCGGCGATGTTCTGCAGGAACACGAGGGGGATCCCGCGCTGGTCGCACTGGCCGATGAAGTGCGCGGCCTTCAGCGCCGACTCGCCGTACAGCGCGCCGTTGTTGCCCAGCACCCCGACGGGAAAGCCGTGCAGGTGCGCGGTGCCAGTGACCAGGGTGCGGCCCCACCAGGGCTTGAACTCGCCGAAGGCGCTGTCGTCCACCAGGCGGGCGATGACCTCGCGCACGTCGTAGGGGGTGCGGCGGTCCGGCGGGATCACGCCGGCGATGTCCGCCGGGTCGTGGCGCGGCGGGCGCGGTGGGCGCGGCGGCGAGAGATCCCGGCCCTGGTTGGCTCCGGCGACGATCTCGCGCACCCGGGCCAGCGCCTGGTGCTCGTCCTCGGCGAGATCGTCCGACACCCCGGACACGCGGGTGTGCATCTCCGCGCCGCCCAGGGTCTCGCCGTCCACCACCTCGTTGATGGCCGCCTTCACGATGGACGGCCCGCCCAGGTGGATGCGGGCGTTGCCGCGCACCATCACCACGTCGTCGGACAGGGCCGGAATGTACGCGCCGCCCGCGGTGCAGCCGCCGAACACCGCCGAGACCTGGGGGATCCCCGACGCCGACATGCGGCACTGGCGCAGGAAGGTATTGCCGAAGTGGTCCCGGTCCGGGAACACCCGATCCTGCTCCGGCAGGTAGGCGCCGCCGCAGTCCACCAGGTAGATGCACGGCAGGCGGTTCTCCTCGGCGATCTCCTGGGCGCGCACGTGCTTCTTCACCGTCTCGTGGAAGAACGAGCCGCCCTTCACCGTGGCGTCGTTGGCGATGATCATGCACGGCGTGCCGCTCACGAGGGCGATACCCGTGACGATCCCGGCGGAGGGCACCTCGTTGCCGTACTGGCCGTAGGCCGCCAGTGGCGACAGTTCCAGGAACGGGCTGCCGGGATCCGCCAGCAGGTCGATGCGCTCGCGCACCAGCAGCTTGCCCCGCGCCCGGTGGCGCGCGATGTGGCGATCGCGCCCGCCACCCACCGCGTGGGCCAGCCGCTCGCGCAGCACCTTGAGGCGCTCCTCGTAGTGCGACCGGTTGCGGGTGAACTCGGGCGTACCCGGGCCCACGTGGCTTTGCAGGATGCTCATGGACGTGCCCAGCGCTCCGGTCGGGACAGGTGGGTGTGGCAGCCTGGATGATAGGTGGGCGGGCAGCAAGGACAATGCCCCGCCGGGGCCTTGCCGCCGGCCAGGCGCCGTGCGGATGTGGCGGGCTCGCGGAAATCGCCTGTCCGTCGACACCTTGCCCCGCTTGCGGGGCCGGGGCCCGCCATCCCTGGCGGGCCCGCTCGGCGGGCGAAAGGTCCACCGGACCTTTCGCTATTTCCGCCTCGCCCCTGCGGCCGACGGTCCCCGCGACCCGTACCGGCCCGGCCGCTCCTGGAGATGCCGTCAACGGATCACGAATGCGCGCCGGCGCCCGCGCGACGGGAATCCTGGTGACGCCCCGGGCCGCCGTCCCCGCGGCGACTCGGGCACAATAGGCGACGATTCCGCAAACACCACGATCGGGGTTCCCCATGGCAGGCCTGCACTACGAGGAGTTCGAGGTCGGGATGGAGTTCGACCACGCGTTGACCCGCACCGTGACCGAGATGGACAACACGCTGTTCTGCGCGCTGACCCACAACCCCCAGCCCCTGCACCTGGACGCGGAGTTCGCGAAGCAGACCGAGTTCGGCCAGCGGCTGGTGAACAGCCTGTTCACCCTGGGGCTGATCATCGGCGTGTCGGTGGGCGACACCACGCTGGGCACCACCATCGCCAACCTGGGCATGACCGACGTGCGCTTCGCCAACCCGGTGTTCCACGGCGACACCATCCGCGTGGTGACCCGGGTGAAGGACATGCGTGAGTCGAAGTCGCGCCCCGAGGCCGGCCTGGTGGTGTTCGAGCACATCGGTTACAACCAGCGCGACCAGGAGGTGGCCTACTGCGTGCGCACTGCCTTCATGAAGAAGAAGGCCGCGGCATGAGCGCCCCGCTCGCCGTCAACCGCTCCTGGCTGTTCGTGCCGGGAGACAGCGAGCGCAAGCTCGCGAAGGCGCGGTCCAACGAGGCCGACGCCCTGATCCTGGATCTGGAGGACGCGGTCGCCGACGCGCGCCAGGCCATTGCCCGGGAAATGGTGCGGGCGTACCTCGGCGAGCACGCGGACCGATCGCGCCAGCAGCTGTGGGTGCGCATCAACCCCCTCGACAGCGAGCTGTCGCTGCCCGATCTGGCGGCCGTGCTGCCCGGCCGCCCGGACGGCATCGTGCTGCCGAAGGTGCACGGCGCGCGTGAGGTGAATACGCTGTGCAGCTATCTCTCGGCGCTCGAGACCCGCGAGGGCCTGCCCCGGGGCACGACCCGCATCCTGTGCGTGGCCACCGAGACGGCGGCGTCCCTGCTCACCTTCGACACCTACCTGGAAGGCGTCACGCCGCGCCTGAGCGCCATGACCTGGGGCGCCGAGGACCTGGCCGCCGCGCTCGGCGCCAGCGACAACCGCCATCCCCGCAGCGGCGACTACGACGATCCCTACCGGCTGGCCCGCTCGCTGTGCCTCGCCACCTGCCGCGCCATCGACGTGCAGCCGGTGGGCGTGGTGTACACGGATTACCGCGACGCCGAGGGCTTCGAGGCGGACTGCCTGCGGGATCGCCGCTCGGGCTTCATCGGCAAGATCGCCATCCACCCGGCACAGGCGCCCATCGCCAACCGGGCGTTCACGCCCTCGGACGAGGAGGTGGCCTTCGCGCGGCGCGTGATCGCCGCCTTCGAGGACAACCCCGGCGTCGGCACCGTGGGGCTCGACGGCCGGATGCTGGACATGCCGCACCTGAAGCAGGCCCGCAACGTGCTCGCGCTGGCCGAGGCCATCGCCGCCCGGGAGGCGCGCTGAGGACACGTGACCGCATGACCGCGCCGCCCGGCGGGCGGGACCACCGCGGAGCGGGCCGGAGCACCGGATTCAGTCGGGGCCGGTGATCACGTCCGCGTTGATGCCCCACACGCCCCGCCCGTGCTTGCGCGCGATACGCTCGCGCACGGTGTAGTCGAAGGGCGCGCCGGGCGCCGCCACCGCCCAGCCCCGGGAGATGAGATACGCGCCCAGGTCCACGCCGTCGTCGGTGTAGCACACCGCGGAGTAGCTGCCGTCCCGGTAGCGCTGCCGGGTCTCGCAGCGCACGAAGCCCTGGATCTTGAAGTCGAGGGCGAGCGCGGCGCGGGGGCTGCAGCGCGGCGGCTGGATGTGGGTGCGGCACGTCTGCCCCGTCTCGGGCACGTGGATGCCGTGCAGCCGGATGTGCTTGTTCGACACCTCGAGAGTGGCGTCGTCGCGCACGGTGGCGTAGCTCTCGATGGTGCGTGCGGCGGCGGCGCCGCAGGCGAGACAGGCCGCGGTGAGCATCGTCACCAGTGCCCGGCGTGGCATGGCGGTATCGCGACCTTCGGGTCGATGCCCGCGGCAGCGCGCCGGTGACGGGGCCGCGGCGGACCTGTGCTCCGGTATGTCTCGCATCATGGAGGTCCGATTGCAGATGCACACGGCAATGGCCGCAGCCTGACGGAGCCCGCCTGAACCAGGACTGAAGCCCGATCGTCTCCCTGGCGCCTGCCTCACGGGGCGGTGTGATCCCGTGGCCCGCCCGTCAGTCCGCGGCGGTGCTGGCGGCGACGGCCTGCGGCTCCGGCACCGCGAAGTCGTTCTCGCGCAGGAAGATGGTGGTGCGCTTGGCGAAGCGCGGCAACGTCTCGTCGTAGGCCTCGCGCCGGTGCATCAGCCGCGCGTTGTCCCACATCACCACGTCCCCGTTGCGCCAGGAGTGGGTGTAGATGAACTCGTCGCGCAGCACGTGGGAGAACACTTCCTCGAGGAAGGCGGGCGTGTCGGCCTCGTCCACGCCTTCCACCGCGAAGGTCTTGTTGGGGTCCAGGTACAGCGAGCGCTCGCCGGTCACGGGGTTCTCGAGCACCATGCGGTGGGTGGCGGCCGGCGTGCGATCGTGCAGATCCTTGATCGCCTTCTCGTCGGTGAAGTCGCGCTGGAAGCTCCCGGACGGCTTCAGACCGTGCTTGCACGACGCGGTCCTGCCCTCGAGCCGCGCGCGCAGTGACTCGGGCATCGCGGCGTAGGCGAGGGCGGTATTGCACCACGACGTGCGCCCGGCGCCGTCGGGCACCTCGACGGCGTAGAACACCGATCCGCTGGCGGGGCGCTGGCGGTAGATCTGGTCGTGATGCCACAGCACCTCGTAGGTGCCGAGCCCGCCGAGGGGACGGCCGTCGGCGGTCTTCAGACCCGTGATGTAGATGATCTCCGGGCGCCCCGGCGCGCGCATGTCCTCGCGTACCACGTGCTCGAGCTCGCCGAAGCCCGCGCTGTAGCCCACCAGCTCGCGCTCGGTGAGGCTCTGGCGCCGCAGCAGCAGCAGGGGATCGCGCTGCCACAGGCGGTAGAGGGCGTCGAAGGTCTCGCTGTCCAGGTTCGCGAGATCCACGTTCTGCACCTCGAGGCCGAAGCTCGGGGTCAGGGGACGCGTCTGGAGTACCATCTGTCCTCCTTCCTCCGCACGGCGCGGCTGACGGTGCATCTGCGGCGCCTGGACGCTGCGGCGGATCCGGGTGGCCCGCCAGCGATGCCATTCTAAACCCCGCCGTTTCCCCTCCGGCGAGTTGCAGCGCTGGCGGCTCACGGGGGCACGGACGCTCGGCATCGGGTCGTGCTGCAGGGCGCTGCGGTCGCCGCGTGCGGGTGTTCGCTGACGCCGGAAACCGTCGGCCATTCAGCGCACTGCCGCGCCGGCTGAAAGGCGGGTGCATCCCAGGTGATACTGCACGTCGCGGCCAGCTGGGTCGGCCGCGCTGCGGCAGGAGGGTGGGTACGTTGGCCGAATCGTTCGACTACGTGATCATCGGCGCCGGCTCTGCCGGCTGCATCCTGGCCAACCGGCTGAGCGCCGGCGGCGCGCACAGCGTGTGCCTGCTCGAGGCCGGGCCGCCGGACCGCAACCCCTACATCCATATCCCCGCCGGCTTCATCAAGACCCTGGCGGATCCGAAGGTGAACTGGCTGTTCGAGGCCGAGCCCAGCCACTGGACCGCCGGGCGGCGCATCGGCGTGCCCCGGGGCAAGACCCTCGGTGGCTCCAGCGCCATCAACGGCCACATCTACAACCGCGGCCAGCGCATGGACTACGACACCTGGGCCCAGCGCGGCAATCGCGGCTGGGGCTACGCCGACGTGCTGCCCTACTTCCGCCGCTCGGAGCGGCGCATCGGCCCCGGGGACGACACCTTCCGCGGCCGCGACGGCAACGTGCAGGTCACGGATCTGGACTACACGCACCCGCTGTGCGAGGCGTTCATGGAGGGTGCGGGGCAGCTCGGCATCCCGCGCAACCCGGACTACAACGGCGCCGTACAGGAGGGGATCGCCTACGTGCAGCGTACCGTCTACAAGCGGCGCCGGGTGAGCACGGCGCGGGCGTACCTCGAGCCCGCCCGCTCACGTACGAACCTGACGGTGCGCACCCACGCGCTGGCCACCCGCATCCTGCTCGAGGATCGGCGCGCCGTGGGCGTGGAGTACGCCCGGGGCGGGCGCGGCGGCCCCAGGGTACAGGTGCGCGCCGGGCGCGAGGTGATCCTGAGCGGTGGCGCCATCAACTCGCCCCAGCTCCTGCAGCTCTCGGGCATCGGCCCCGGTGCGCTGCTGAAGGAGCTGGGGATACCGGTGCGCCACGCGCTGGCGGGGGTGGGAGAGAACCTGCGCGATCACTGGGCACCGCGCCTGAGCATGCGGGTGAAGAACGTGGAGACCCTGAACGAGCGCTCCCGCGGGCTCGCCCTGGCGGCGGAGATCGTCAAGTACCTGGCAGGCGCGAAGAGCATCGTCAACCTGAGCCCGTCCATGGTGTATGGCTTCTGGCACTCGGACGAGGCGGCCCGCAGCAACGACCTGCAGTTCATCTTCACCCCGGCCAGCTACAAGCAGGGGGTGCACGGCGGGCTGGCCGATCACCCGGGCTTCACCATCGCCGCCTGGCTGCACCGGCCCGAGAGCAAGGGCTTCGTGAGGGCGCGCTCCGCGGACCCTTTCGACAAGCCTCTCATCCAGCCGAACTACATGGCGGAGGAGTCCGATCGGCGCGGCACCGTCAGCGCCATGAAGCTCGCGCGCCGGCTGATGCATACCGAGCCCATGCAGCCGTACCTGGACCGGGAGGAGTACCCCGGCGACCAGGTGCGCAGCGACGACGAGCTCCTGGAGGCGGCGCGCCACTTCGGCAACACCACCTTTCACGTCATGGGCACCTGCCGCATGGGGCCGGAGACGGATCCCACCGCGGTGGTGGACGACCAGCTCCAGGTGCACGGCATGCAGGGGCTTCGCGTCATCGACGCTTCGATCATGCCGTGCATGATCTCGGCCAACCTGAATGCGGCCACCATGATGATCGCCGAGAAAGGCTCGGACCTGGTGCTGGGCCGTCCCGCACCCGAGCCGATCATCGTCAGGGACTCTCAGCGCAGCAGCAGCACCGACATGGGCAGGGCATCCAGCAAGCGGTAGACGGCGGGCACCGTCGACGGCGGCAGCAGCGTCTTCGGCGCGATGAGCAGCCCTGGCGCGTGCGGCCTCACCTGCTCCAGGAGAGCCCGCGCGTCGGTCATGGTGGACGTCTGGACGTAGGTGCGGATTCGGTCGGCTGCAAGCGCCGAGAGCAGGTCCGCCGGCGGCCGTCGATCGCACACCAGCAGCACCTCCCGGGTATGGCCGTTGCCGGCGAGGGCGTGGATCACCGACAGGGCGCGGGCGGCCCGGACCGGGTCCTGGATGACGAGGCTGATGCGCGTGAAGGGGCTCGCGGCGGCGTCCGGCGCGCCACGCCGGTGGCCGGCGCGGCCGGGTACGAACAGGTCGCACTGCTCGGCTGCCGCGAACGCCGTCATCAGGCGGCTGCCCTGCACGGTGCTGCAGCGCCAGCGCACCTTGCGCTCGCCGGCCGCCCTGGACAGCAGCCGGTCCAGCTCCCGCGACATGTCCCGGTTGAGCCGCTGCAGGCTCTCCGCCGTGAGCCCGCGCTCGATACCGGATGCCACCACCTCGCTCACGAAGGGAAGCTCCGCGGCGCGCATCAGCTCCGCATCCTCCACGAACAGGCCCTCGAGCTCCGCGCCCAGCCGCGCGGCCACGCTGGCGAGGGTGTCCGCCAGACCCGCGCTCAGCACGCTGCACGCGTCCATCGCCAGCAGGATTCGCTCGCGCTCAGCCTGCGTCATGTTCCTGTTCCCGGTGCATCTCCACCTGGTGCCGCTTGCGTAGCTGGTTGAGCTCGAGCACCCGCGCCAGCACGCGCCCGTTGACGCTGTCCGCCGGGTAGCCGCCCTGCTCGTCGGGCGCTCCCGCGCTGACGCCGGTGAGCAGCTCGATGGCCTCGTCCACGGTGGACACGGCGTACACGGCGAAGCGGCCGTCCTCCACGGCCTTCACCACGTCCGCGCGCAGCATCAGGTGCTGCACGTTGGCGGCCGGGATGATCACGCCCTGTCCACCGGTCAACCCGCGTGCCGCGCAGACGTCGAAGAAGCCTTCCACCTTCTCGTTCACGCCGCCGATGGCCTGCACCTGGCCGTGCTGGTTCACCGAGCCCGTGATGGCCAGGGACTGGCGCACGGGCAGGTCCGCGAGGGCCGAGAGCAGCGCGCACAGCTCCGCGGCCGAGGCGCTGTCGCCCTCCACGCCGCCGTAGGACTGCTCGAACACCAGGCTCGCCGACACTGACAGGGGATTGTCCCGGGCGTAGCGGCTGGCCAGGAACGCCGCGAGGATCAGCACCCCCTTGGAGTGCAGGCTGCCGCCCAGCTCCACCTCGCGCTCGATGTCCACCACCTCGCCGCTGCCGAGGCGCGCGGTGGCGGTGATTCGGGTGGGCTGGCCGAAGCTCACGTCGTCGAAGCGGTAGACCGAGAGGCCGTTGACCTGCGCCACCTGCTTGCCGTCGGTGTCCACCATGTGGATGCCGCGCAGGATGCTCTCGTGCGCCCGTTCGCGCAGCCGGTCCAGGCGGTGGATGGCGGCATCGATGGCCTGCTGCACGTGCGTGGCGTCGACCACGTCGCTGCCCGCCTCGCCGGCGTGCCAGTCGCTCTCGCGCAGCAGGTCCAGCAGCGAGCCCATGTGCAGGGAGAGCCTCTCGGCGTCCTGCGCACGCCGGGCGCAGTGCTCGATGACTCGCGCGACGGCGGCACGGTCCAGGTGGCGGAGATCGTCGTCCCGGCGCAGCGTGGCGATGAGGCGCGCATAGAGCGCGGTGTTGCCGTCGTCCCGCTCCAGCTCCTCGGAGAAGTCCGCCGCCACCTTGAAGTGCATGGCGAACTCCTCGTCCAGCTCGCGCAGCAGGTAGAACAGCACGCGGTCGCCGCACAGCACCACTTTCACGTCCAGCGGGATGGGCTCGGGCTCGAGCGAGATGGTGCTGAGCAGGCTCATGAACCGCTCCAGCGACTCGATGCGTAGCTCCCGCGCGCGCAGCGCGCGCTTCAGCGCCTGCCAGGCGAACGGGCTGGTCAGCACCTGCACCGCGTCCAGCACCAGGTAGCCGCCGTTCGCCCGGTGCAGGGCCCCGGGCTTGATGAGCATGAAGTTGGTGGACAGGGCACCGAACTGGGCCACGTGCTCCACCCGGCCCAGCAGGTTCGTGTACGTGGGATTGTCCTCGTAGATCACCGGGGCGCCCTCGGCGCCGCCGTGGTCCACCATCACGTTCACCAGGTACTGGGGAAGCTGCTCTACGCGGCGTTTCGTGTTCTCCGAGACGGTGGACTCTCCCTCGGGCCGGAACGCGTCCACGTTGTCCACCACGTCCTCGTGCACGGCGCCCAGGAACTCCACCACCTCGGGGAAGTCCCGGTAGCGCGCCGCCAGCTCGGTGAAGAACCCGCTCACCGCCAGCTGGACCATCTCCCGGTTGAGCTTCCTGATCTCGTCCTGGCTCTGGCGCTGCCACACGGGCAGCGTTGCCAGGATGTCCTTGAGCTCCTCCTTGAGCTCCTCTATCACCGCCTCGATGCGCTTCTGCTCCGCCTCTGGAAGCTCGGCGAACTCCCGCGGGCCCAGCACCTTGTCGTCCTTGAAGGGCGCCAGGGTGTAGCCCGTGGGCGTGCGCAGCATGGCGATGCCCCGCGACTGGGCCTTCTCGCCGAGCGTCTGAAAGGCCTTCTCCTCCCGGTCGCTGAAGGTCCTGGCCAGCGCCTGGGCGCGCTCCCGGTACTCGTCGCCCTGGAAGATGGTGGGGATGGCCGCCAGCAGATCCTCCACGCAGCGCGCCATGTCCGCGCGCAGCCGCTCGCCGCTGCCCGCGGGCAGCCTCAGCGCCCGCGGCCGGCTCGGGGCCTTGAAGTTGTTGACGTAGCACCAGTCCGGCGGCACCGGGCGTACGGCGGCGCGCGCCTCGAGGAAGCGGCGCACCACCGTGTGCTTCCCGAGCCCGGCGGTGCCGAGCGCGAACACGTTGTAGCCATCGCGCTCGAGGCCGGTGGCGAGGCCCATGGCCTCGAGGGCGCGGTCCTGCCCCAGCGCCTGATCCAGGGGCTCCAGGTCGCGGGTGGTCTCGAAGCCGAGGGCGGCCGGATTGCAGGCGTGGTACAGGTCCGCCCCCAGGACCTTGCGCGCCGCCGCTCCCGTGTCGTTGCCGCCAGGCACCTTCAGAGCCGGTCCGGGAGGTGGGCCCGGATGGCCGCCGTATCCCGGGCGGTGAGGTCCAGGTCCTGCTCGCCGACGACCAGCGCCCGGGTCTCGCGGTCCAGGTGCTTGCGCAGCATGCCGAGGAAGCGCGGCGCCGCCAGGATGTGCAGCCGGTCGAAGTGCCCGGCCTCGCGGCCCTGGCGCAGCGCCCCGGCCACCTGGCGGGCAAAGCGATCCTGCTCCTCCACGGGGGCGTCGTCCTCGTGCCCCACGGAATGCCGACTGCCGCCGCCCTGCGGCCCGTGGCGGGCGCGTCCCGCCGCGTCCGAGACCAGCTCCTGCTCCCGCAGGTGCGACGCCGGGTGCACCAGATCCTGCACCTCGTCCAGGGCCCCGGTACGGGACACCGCCTGGAAGATGCGCGCCCGCGACGCGTCGGCGGCCAGTACCCAGACAGCCATGATTCAGCTCCTGATCGGATCCAGGCTTCAGGTTAGCGCGGCATCCTGGTGGCATATTGAGGCGGATCAAGCGACCGGCCTCGGCTGCCGCCCCTGGCAGCACCCGCGTCGCCCTCGGCCCACCGCGGTCCGCCGCGTGCCGGCCGGACGTGGAAACAACGGATTCACCGAGCGGCACGGGTATGTTGTCCTGCACCACGCGAGCCGAGGAGAGAGCGCGATGACCCGCAAGCTGACCGACTTCCAGGTTCTGACCTTCGACTGCTACGGCACCCTGATCGACTGGGAGTCCGGGATCTGGGATGCGCTGCAGCCGCTGCTGATGGCGAACGACTGCCAGCGCGTGACCCGCGCGACCGCGCTCGCGGCGTTCAGCCGCTTCGAGACGTCGCAGGAGGCCGAGACCCCGGCCATGCGCTATCCGGATCTCCTCGCCCGGGTGCACGGCGCCATCGCCTCGCACTTCGAGCTGGACACGAGTGCCGCGCTGGACGAGGCCTTCGGGCAGTCGGTCGCCCTGTGGCCGGCGTTCCCCGACACGGCGGACGCGCTGCGGATCCTGAAGCGCCACTTCCGGCTGGTCATCCTCTCGAACGTGCACCGCGACGGCTTCGCCGCCTCGAATCGCAAGCTGGGAGTCGCGTTCGACGCGATCTACACCGCCGAGGACATCGGCTCGTACAAGCCGAACCCCGCCAACTTCGACTACCTGCTGGCGCATCTGCGAAGCGACCTGGGGCTGGCGCCCGCGCAGGTGCTGCATACCGCGCAGAGCCTGCACCACGACCACGTGCAGGCCAAGCGTCACGGGCTCGCCAACGCCTGGATCGATCGCCAGCGGCTCTCGCAGGGTGGGAACTGGGGCGCGACCGCGGAAGTTGGCGAGCGCCCGGAGACGGACTTCCTGTTCTTCTCGATGATGGAGATGGCGCAGGCCGTCGCGCGCGAGGCGTCGTGACGCCTCGGGCCTTCGTTCTGGCCTGACGTGGCATCCCCGCGGCGTCTCGAGGCGGATCAGGACACCCTCCGGCGAGAGGGTGCATGCTGGGGTCGCGTGGACCGCCACGCGCGGCGCATTGCGCTCGTCTGTCATTGCAGATCAGAGACCTGCGAACTCTGAATGTCCCTCGATATCGCACTGATGGTGCTGGGCGCGGCCGGCCTCGCGATGGGACTCGGCTTGCGGTTCGCGGGCGAGGAGACGCTGGCCCAGCTCGCGCTGTACGTGGCCATCGTGCCTTCCCTCGTCGTTCTCGCGGCCAAGAGCGTGCGCGACGCGCTGCGCGGCAGGGGTGGCGTCGACGTGCTGGCGATAGTCGCGATGCTCGGCGCGGTGGTGCTGGACGAGCTGGTGGCAGGCGCCGTGATCGCGCTGATGTACGCCAGCGGGCGCAGCCTCGAGGGCCATGCACGGCGCCGCGCCCGGCGGGCGCTGACGCGGCTGCTGGAAGGAGTGCCGACGCTCGCGCACCGCTACGACGGCGATGGGCTGACCGACGTGGCCGTGGACCGGGTGCGTCCCGGCGACCGGCTCATGGTGCCCACGGGCGAAGTCGTTGCGGTGGACGGCATGATCGTCTCGGGCAGCGCCGTGGTGGACGAGTCCGCGCTCACGGGCGAGGCACTGCCGGTGCGGATCGACGGGGGTGGTCCCGTCAGCAGCGGCGCGGTCAACTCCGGGCCCCCCTTCGACATGGTGGCGGCGAAGGGCAGCGTGGACAGCGCGTACCACCGGATCGTGCGGCTGGTGGAGGGGGCGCAGGCCAGCAAGGCGCCGTTCGTGCGCCTGGCGGACCGCTACGCGCTGCTGTTCGTGCCGGTGGCGCTGGCGGTGGCGGCGGCGGCGTGGCTGATCTCCGGTGATCCGGTGCGCGCGCTGGCGGTGGTGGTGGTGGCCACGCCCTGTCCGCTGCTGCTGGCGGCGCCCGTGGCCATCATCTCCGGCATCGCGCGGGCGGCCCGGCGCGGGGTGCTGGTGAAGGATGCCGGCGCGCTGGAGACCCTGGCCCGGGCGCGGGTGCTGCTGTTCGACAAGACCGGCACCCTGACCACGGGATCGGCGCGCCTGGTGCGCATCGAGACGGCGGCGGAGCGCGACGCGGGCGAGGTGCTGCGCCTCGCCGCCTCCCTCGAGCAGGCGTCCCCCCACGTGATGGCGAAGGCCATCGTGGCGGCCGGGCGCGAGCGCGGCGCGGCGCTCGCGTTGCCCCGGGGCGTGCGCGAGGCGCCGGGCGCCGGCATCGCCGGCGAGGTGGACGGTCACCAGATTGCCGTCGGTGGGCACGGGTTCGTCAGCAGCCACGCGCAGGACACGCCTTGGGCGCAGCGCGTGCTGCAGCGGGCGTCGTGGGAAGGGGCCGGCGTCGTGTTCGTGGCCGTGGACGGCGTCCTCACCGGGGCCCTGCTCATGGCCGACGAGGTCCGCGTGGAGACGCCGGCGGCGCTGCGCAAGCTGCGCCGGGCCGGCATCAGGCGGGTGGTGATGGTCACCGGCGACCGCGCCGACGTGGCCGAGAGCGTGGGCGCCGCGCTGGGCGTCGACGCGGTGCTGGCGGAGCGCTCGCCAGAGGACAAGGTGGACGCGGTCGCCTCCGAGCGACTGGCGGACGTGACGGTCATGGTGGGTGACGGGGTGAACGACGCGCCGGCGCTGGCCGCGGCGGACGTGGGCGTCGCCATGGGCGCCCGGGGCTCGGGGGCCTCCGCCGAGGCGGGCGACGTGGTGCTGCTGGTGGATCGCCTCGATCGCCTCGCCGAGGCGCTGCAGATCGCGCGCCGCTCCCGCGCCATCGCGACCCAGAGCGTGGTCGCGGGCATGGGCCTGTCGTTCGTGGGCATGGGCGCCGCCGCGTTCGGGTACCTGCCGCCGGTCGCCGGCGCGATCGCCCAGGAGGTGATCGACGTGGTGGTGATCCTCAACGCCCTGCGCGCCCTGGGCGCGGCCCCGGGCGAGCGTCCCGGCCAGCCGCTCCCGGGCGCCATGATCGAGGGGCTGCTGGCGGAGCATCGCCGGCTCGCCCCCACCGTCGAGCGGCTGTTCACGGTCGCCGACCGGCTGGACACCGTGGCGCCGGGCGACGCCCGGCGCGACCTGGCGGCGCTCGACACCTGGCTGCGCGAGCACCTGGTTCCCCACGAGGCCCACGACGATCGCGCGCTCTACCCGGAGCTGGCGCAGCGTCTCGGCGGCGACGATCCGCTGGCCAGCCTGAGCCGCGCGCACCGGGAGATCATCCACCTGGCGCGCCGCTACCAGCACCGGATCGAGACCCTGCCGGAGACCGGCCCCGGGGAAGAGGACGTGCGCGAGCTGCGGCGCCTGCTCTACGGCCTCGGCGCCGTGCTCAGGCTGCACATGGCCCAGGAGGAGGAGCTGTTCGAGATGATGCGGGGAGAAGGCTGAAGGCAGCCCGGGAAACCGGGGCACGCCGGCGCTGCGATCGCCGGGGCCTCCTTGTGCCGCGCGGCGGGGTGGCGCTGATCGGTGGTCTTCAGTCGGGCCGTGTGGCGCGGTCCGTCACCGGCCCGCCCGCTCCCGTGATCGGCTCCATCACCTCGGGATGGCGCAGGTACGCGCCGCAAAGCACCATCACCTCGTCGGGAAACGCCGTGCCGAAGAAGATCGTCTGGCGCCGTGCCGGCACCATGGCCAGGACGTGCCTGACATCGTGGAGGTGGCCGGTCCGGAGCATCGCGTCCGCGCCGTCCAGGACGAGAAGCTCGATCCTGGTGACGTCGAGGCTGTCGGCTGCGGCATGTTCCAGGGCCTGGCCCGGCGTGGCGACGGCGATGTCATCCGTGCAGGCGGCGGTCGGCGATCGCGAGGCGCAGCGGCTGGAGACGGCCACGCTGCGAAACGGCAGGTGGGCGCCATAGGCGCGCAGGCGGCGGGCGACGTGGGCCGCGCGCTCCGGGCTGGGAACCAGCACCAGCGCCCGCAACGTGTCGGGGCGCCCGCTGCGCACGCCCAGCAGTCGCTGCAGCATCGGCAGGGCGTAAGCGCCGACCCTGCCGCTGCCCGGCATCGCCGCGGCCGCCACGTCGCGACCCAGGAGAATCGTGGGAATGGCCCACGCCTGGACCGGCGTGGGCACGCGGTAGCCCTGTTCGCGGACGGCGCGCAGCAGCGCGGCCCTGAGGCCGAGATCCTCGAAGTTCACGCAACTATCTCCTGGCCACGGCGTGGCGGGACACGCCGTGGCGGACGAGGCAGTGTCCTGTCGGGAGCGCCGACGACCGGCCCGGAATGATCGCGAACCTCTCGCGACGGGGCCGGTAGAGCGCCCGCATCGGTGCCTTGGCGCATCACGAGCATACGCCGTCCGCGGCGGGAAACACAGCGGATTCGCGCGGCTTCGAGGCCCCCTGCAGGCGTGTCGGCCATCCGTCGGCGTGGCACGCGGGCGCCGGACTACTGCTCGGTCAGTGTCAGCAGGATGTCCGCGTACCAGGAGCAGTTGAGACCGAGTGCCTCGTCCAGCTCCAGATCCCGGGTGCCCACATCGAGCCGTGCCGAGTGCACGCCGAGCAGCATCCAGGGCAGATCCCCCGGCAACCGGGGCTGGCCGTGGGCCCGCATCACGACCGGCGCGCCGCTGGTGCCGCGATGCGTGCGCGCATCGGTGAGGAAGTAGCCCTTGCCCTGGAAGCGCAGGCCGAATGACGACGCGAGCACGGCATGGCGCACCACGGGCATGTGGTGCAGCCCGTCGTGGAAGCCGAGCGGAAATCCCACCACCAGCAGCGACGTGCCAACCTCGACCTGGTCGGGCGGATGGTGCAGGTGCGCGGGCGTGAAGGCTCGGTACAGCGTGGCGTCGGGCAGCGCCGGGCGCTCGAGCTCGATGACCGCTACGTCGATCTCGCCAGCCGTGTCGAGGCCCTGGCGCCAAAGGCTCTTGCCGTCGCGGTACAGGGGAATGGAGAACCCGGTGGACTCGGCCAGATTGTCCGGGTCGACGTGCAGCTCGATCTCGAGGCGATCGGGAAAGTGCTTGCTCGGCTCGTCGAGGACGACGTGACCGCTGGTCACCAGGAACAGGCGATCTTCGCGTTCGAAGAAGAAGCCGCTGGCGTTGGTCAGGACGCGCTGCTGCTCGAACGTCAGGATGCGTGCCGCGGTGAGCAGCAGGGATTCGATCACGGGCATGTCCTAAGTATCTGTTCCGAAGGCTGCGACGAACATTTCGTGATGCGGAGGAAGGCATGGGTCGATGCGCCCCGCCGCGAACCCGTCCCTGGGGGCTCGCAGGCGGCGTCCCTGCCGCTTACGGGCGCCTCGACCCATGCCTCCCTCCTCCTTCACCGGTGATCCGAGGTTCGGAACGGCTATTCGGGGAGTGCCGCGGCGGCCGTCCATCGGGGAGACCCGGCACCCGCGAGGCCGCATACCGCCAGTGTGGCGGATTGTCCGTCAGCACCGTCTCGTCGTCCAAACGGCGCGCTGCCGTCCAGCGGGCGAGCCGCTCCGGGATGCGCAGCGCGATGGCCCAGCCGTGGCCGCACCATCCGCTAGCGTGAACAGAGATTCCCGAGCCGCGAAAGCGGATCGCTGAGTGGGATCCCGTCGATGCAGCGGGTCTGCCGAGCTGGCGCAGGGTCTGCCGTCCAGGTCCGCGGGCGTGACGGCAGCTCGGGTGGGCGGGCGATGGTTTGCATTCGTGGGGTGGTCTGACCATCATCCCGTGGGGGAGGGAGGAGACGTGCATCGAGAGACGTCAGGACTCTCGTCGCCCGCTCGCCCGGCGGTCGCCGGGACCGCCCACGCCCGGGTCATCACGACGTCCCCGCCGTCGAGACACCGACCCGTAGCCCATCGCAACGCAGAGGAGAAACACGCATGAGACTGTTGACCAAGCTCGCGGTCGCCGCCGCGGCCGCCCTGCTGGTCCTGGCCGGCGCGAGCCACGCTCAGGAGATGAAGTTCTTCCGCATCGGCACCGGCGGCGCCGGCGGGACCTACTATCCCATCGGCGGGCTCATCGCCAACGCCATCTCCAATCCTCCGGGGTCCAGGCCCTGCGACAAGGGCGGAAGCTGCGGCGTGCCCGGGCTCGTCGCCATCGCGGTGTCCACCAACGCGTCGGTGGCGAACATGAACGCCATCCACGCCGGAGAGCTGGACGCGGGCCTTGCCGGCGCCCAGAGCGTCGCCCAGGGCTACGCCGGTGAGGGCAAGTTCGTCGGCAACAAGCGGGACAAGGTGCGCGTGATCGCCAACCTCTACCCGGAGGACATGCACCTGGTCACTCCGAAGGGGGTGACCCTGAGCAGCCTCAAGGATCTGAACGGCAAGCGGGTCGGCGTCGCCGCAGCGGGCTCCGGCACCCAGGTGTCGGTGCGCATGATCCTGAACCACTACGGCATCCAGGCCGAGGAGCACGAGCTCGGCCTGTCCCAGAGCGCCCAGCGGCTAGCCGACGGCCAGCTCGATGCCTTCTTCTACGCCGGTGGCACGCCCTTCGCGGCGCTCATCCAGCTCGGCTCCACCAAGGGCTTCGAGCTGTACAGGTTCTCCGATTCGGAGCGCGAGCAGATCAACAAGATCATCCCCTACTACGTTCCCTCGGACATCCCGGCCGGCACCTACGAGACCATCACCTACGACGTGCCCACGGTCGCGGTCAACGGCCAGTTCGTGACCAACGTCGATCAGCCGGAGGATCTCGTCTACCAGATCACCAAGGCCCTGTGGAACGACAACACCCGCAAGCTGCTGGACAAGGGCCACGCGAAGGGCAAGGCGATCCGCAAGGAGACCGCGCTCAAGGGCGTGCTCATCCCGCTGCACCCGGGCGCGGAGCGCTACTACCGGGAAGTGGGGATGATCAAGTAGACCCACTGCTGCCTGCGCGGGCCCGCACGGCGCGGGCCCGCGTCGCGCCCAGCTGCGCGGGGCACGGCCGCCTCGCCGACCGCAGTCGCGCTCGATGACCCGGGAGGTGCGCGTGGCCCAGTACGACGTCAAGAGAGCCGAGGAGCTCGAGCAGAAGTACGACGCGGGGCTCCACACCCGGGCCGTCGGCCCCTGGCTGCTCAGGTTCACGTTCGCGTTCTCGGTGGTTTTCGCCGGCTACCACTACGTCACCGCCGGGACCGGCGTGCCGGTGGACTACTGGCACATGGGCATCCACATGTCCGGCGTCATCCTCCTCGTGTTCATCGGCTACCCGATGATCCGGGGCGAGCGCTCCTGGAAAGGAGGCGCCAACACCTGGTGGCGCTACGGCAACGTGCCCGTGTGGGACTGGCTGCTCATCGTCATCGGCATCGCGGCCGCGCTCTACATCGGCGTCACCTGGTACGCCATCGACGTGGAGGTGCTCGGCTACCGCTTCCAGCTGCCCGAGCAGGTCATGCGCCAGGGCGATCCGGCCCCCATCGACGTCGTCTTCGGAACGCTGCTGATCGTCGTGCTGCTGGAGGCGGTTCGGCGCTCGCTCGGCATCATCGTCCCGATCATCATCCTCCTGTTCACCGGCTACGCGGTGTTCGGGCAGTACATCCCGTTCCAGATCCTGAAGCACCCCGGGATCAGCTGGTCGCAGTACATCAACAACATGTACTTCCCGGCCGAAGGGATCTACGGGGTCACGCTGTGGATCGTCTCCACGGTCGTATTCCACTTCGTGCTGTTCGGCGTGCTCGCCCAGCGCATGGGCCTCGGGCAGTTCTTCGTCGACGTGGCCACCGTGCTCGCGGGGCGCTACACGGGCGGGCTGGCCAAGGTCAGCGTGGTCTCCTCGGCGTTCTTCGGCACCATCTCCGGCTCGTCCATCGCCAACACGGTCTCGACCGGGTCGCTCACGATCCCGAACATGAAGCGCATGGGCTACCCGGGCCACCTGGCAGGGGGCGTCGAGGCGGCCGCCAGCGCGGGCGGGCAGATCACCCCGCCGATCATGGGCGCGGCCGCGTTCGTGATGGCCGAGTTCCTGGAGGTGCCGTACACCACGGTGGTGCTCGCGGCGATCGTGCCCGCGGCGATGCACTACATCGGGGTGATGTCCATCGTCCATTTCCAGGCGAAGCGCCTCGGCCTCGAAGGGCTGCCGCGCGAGGAGATCCCGCGTCTGGCCCACGTCCTGAAGCGCGGCTGGCCGACGGCGGTGCCGCTGGTGGTGCTGGTCTACGTGCTGTTCAGCGGCTACTCACCCCACATGGCCGCCTTCTGGGGCATCACGTCGGCGCTGATCATCGGCTTCGTCAACCCGATGCACCGGATGACCATCCGCGACGTCCTGGAAGGCTGTGTCATGGGGGTCAAGTACGCCCTCGCGGTGGGCGCCGTGTGCGCCGCCATCGGCATCGTCGTCGGCGTGGTGAACGCCACCGGCCTCGGCTTCCGCCTGGGCTTCATGGTCACCAACAGCGCGCAGACCCTGGCCGAGGGCCTGGATCCGCTGCTCTCGTGGTTCCCGTTGACTGACTTCGGCGTCCAGAGCCTGACCCTGTTCGTATCGCTGCTCCTGATCGCCGTCACCTGCATCCTCATGGGGGCCGGGCTCCCGACCACCGCGCTGTACATCATGCTCGCCACCGTGGCGCAGCCGGCGCTGGGCAATCTCGGTGTCCCGGCCATGGCGTCACACCTGTTCGTGCTCTACTACGGCGTGATCTCGGAGATCACGCCGCCGGTCTGCGCGTCCGCGTATGCCGCGGCCGGGATCGCGGGTGCAAACCCGTTCCGCACCGGGCTCTCCGCGTTCTCGCTCGGCATCGCCAAGCTGATGGTGCCGATGGTGTTCGTCTACTCGCCCGCGATGCTGATCGTCATCGAGGACCACTTCACGTGGCAGGCGTTCCTGGTGACGGTGACCACCTGCGCGCTCGGCGTGTTCATGGTGGCGACCGCGGTGGCCGGCTTCTTCCTCGCCAACATGGGGCCCCTGTCGCGGGCCGCGATGGGGCTCGCGGGCGTGCTGCTGGTCGCACCCGGCCTCGAGAGCGACTTCTACGCGCTGGCGGTGTTCGTGCCGGTGATCGCGCACCAGGTGCTCAGCCGGCGGCGCGAGCGCAACGCCGGCCCCGTCCCGGCGCAGGTGGAAGCCTGACGGCCAGGTCCGGGTGCCCGCGGCTGGCGGACCTTGGAGCCGAACCGGGCGAGGATTATCATTCCGGAGTCCAGGATTCCCATGCCTGACGGGCAGGAGTCGTCGATGACCAGCACCGGCGCGAGCGAACTCCGCATCCGGTTCCCTGACCTCACGCCGGCCGAGGCCGGGCGCGCGGCGAGCGAGCTCCAGGGGCTGGTGCGTGCGGCGACGGCAGGGCGTGTCGACACGGCGCTGCGCAAGGAGCGATCGGACACCCAGGACGCGGGGACCATCCTCGCCATCGTGCTCGGGGCCCCGGCGGTCGTCGCCCTCGCGAATCGCATCGCCGGCGGCATCGGCGACTACCTGGGCCGGCTCAACAGCCGCGTCGAGATCGTCACCGAATCCGGCACCGTGATCGCCACCGGCAGCGCGGCGGAGCGTCTCGACCTGGGCGCCGTCGCACAAGCCCTGTCCGCCGACCGGCGCGACAGCGGCTGAGCGCCGTGGCGCGCTCCGGCGAGGCGACCATCGCGGTCGTCCTCGGCGCGTCCGAGTTCCCCCTGTATCCGGCGTTCGCCGGGAGCGACGGCGGTCCCGCCTTCGCCGCCTCCGCGCGGGCCTTCGCGGACTGCCTGGAGGCGCAGTTCGGGCCCGGCTGGAGCGCGGGCCACCTGCTGGACCTGTTCGACAGCGACGAGTCGGCGCGGGATCAGCGACGCCGACTGCGGCGCTTCCTCGACGCCCGGCGCGACACCGCGACGCGTCTCATCGTCTACTACGTGGGCCACGGGGCCTTCTACGGGGGGCAGCAGTACTTCCTCGCCCTGCGCGGCACCGAGGAGAGGGACGAGGAGTACACGGGGCTCGGCATCGGCGCCCTCGCCGCCACCGTGAAGGACGCCTTCGCCCACGGACAGACCTTCCTGATCCTGGACTGCTGCTACGCCGGCGAAGCGGTGCGCTACTTCGAGGGCGACGAGCAGGGCCTCGCGCGCCAGGCGGATCACGCGACGCTGGACGTGTTCCCGGCGGCGGGCACCGCCCTGCTGTGCGCCTCGTCGAAGCACCGGGCGGCGATCAGCAAGGGCAAGACCGATCGCACCCAGTTCTCCGAGTGTCTCATCGACGTGCTGCGCAAGGGCGTGGAGAGCGGTGGCGAGTACCTGAGCCTGCGTGACGTCGGGGACGAGACGGCGCGGCGCGTGAAGGCGCTGTTCGGCCAGGAGGCCGTGCATCCGGAGGTCCGCTGTCCCCGTCAGAGCGAGGGCGTCGATCCCGCCGAGGTCCCGCTGTTCCGCAACCCCGCCTGGTCGCCGACCCTCGAGCGCCTGCTGCCCGATCTCGCGAAGCGCCTGGTGGAGGACGATCACATCGGCCGGCTCGGGGTGGTCGCGGCGCTGGAACGCCATCTCGAGGGCGAGGACGAGGTGCTACGTGACGCGGCGCGCATCGCCCTGGAGGCGCGCCTGGACGAGCACGACGGGGAGCGGGACTTCGCGGTCCGCGAGGCCATCCGCAACGCGCTGGGTGCAGCATCGCTCGAGGCACAGGACTCGTTACGCGACGACGTCGCCCGCCTGCGCCGCGAGCTCGCCCGGACGCCCGCCGCCGGAGGCCTCGAGCACCTGGAGCGCCAGGTGGCGGCGCTGCTGGCGGGTCACCCGGACGAGCCCGAGCTGCAGGACCTGGAGCGCGAGATTGCGGCGGCGCGACGACGCACAGAGGCGGTCCCCCCGCCGCCGGCGCCGGACCGGACGAGCGTGGCGCGCCGGGGGTGGGGGCTGCGCATTGTCCTGCCGGCGGCGGGCGTGGCCGCCGGCGTCCTCGCCGCGGTGCTGGTCCTGCTCTGGCGTGGCCCGGTGCTGGTGCCGGACCTTGCCGGCCTGGATCGGCAGGCCGCCCGGCAGGCGCTGGAGGCAGCGAGCCTGCAGCTCGGTCGGGTCGAGGGCGAGCACGACCCGGACCGGGCCGAGGGCGCGGTCCTGCGGCACCTGCCGCCCAGGGGCGCCCAGGTCGAGCGTGGCGCAGCCGTCGATCTGGTGGTGAGCCTGGGCGCGCCGCCGGTCCCGGTGCCGGGGCTGACGGGCCTGACACTCGATTCGGCCCGGGCGCGCCTGGCCGGGCTCGACGTCACGCTGGGCGAGATCCGCAGGCAGCCCTCGGCGCGACCGGCCGGCGAGGTGCTCGAGCAGTCACCCGCACCGGGTGCCCCCGTCGCCCCCGGCAGCCCGGTCGCGCTCACCGTCAGCGACGGGCCGCCGGTGTCGGCCATACCGGACGTGGGCGGCCTGGCCATCGGCGAGGCCGTGCGGGTCCTCGAACGCGCGGGGATGTCCACCGGGGACCTGGAGCACGAGCCTGCCGCCGGTCCGCCCGACACGGTGCTGCGCCAGCATCCGACCCCGGGCGAGCGGGTACCGCCCGGGACGGCCGTGCACCTGGTCGTGAGCACGGGACCGGAGGCCTTCGACGCGCTGCTGGCCGCCCAGCCGCCGGGCGCCGGTCCGGCATCCGGGGACACCGGGGCCGGGGACCGGGAGCGTGTGCGCGAGCTGCTCGTCCTGGCAGAGGAGGACATGGCCGCGCTGCGGCTCACGATGCCGCCGGGGCGCAATGCCCTGGAACGCTACCGGGCGGTGCTCGACTCGGAGCCCGGCAACGCCGATGCGCGCGCCGGCCTCGAGCGCATCGTGAGCCGCTACCTGGCGCTGGCCGAGGACGCCACGTCCAACGGTGACCTCCAGCGCGGTGAGACGCTGCTCGAGCGAGCGCGCCAGCGGGGAGGCCGCCAGGCGACAGGCCGCCGAGGCGGCGGCGCGACGCGCCGAGGACGAGGCCGCGGCACAACGCGCCCGTGAGGACGCCGAGCGGCGGGAACGGGCACGGCAGGCGACGGAGCCGCGTGCAGCCGCCGCGCCGCTCCGCGCGCGGCTCGCCGTGTTCCCTCACGACAGCATCCGCGCCTGCTTCTATCCGGTGGGATCCCAGCTCGACGCCGCGGCGCGCACGGTGGTGAGCCGGCGCTCCGATCTCGAGCTGGTCTACTCCTTCTACGCCCGCGGTGCGCAGAACATGCCGTTCGGCGCCGGTGACGGGCTGTGGGAGGGCTCGGCGGCGCGCAAGACGCCCCGGGTGGGCGCGGTCCAGGAGGCGGCGCGGGCGCTGGGCGCGGACGCGGTGCTGATGGCCTGGTACCACTGCAGCCACAAACAGGCGTACACCGAGGACACCTACGCCATCCACGTCTACCTGGTGGACGTGCGCACCGGAACGATGCACCGCGTCGAGCGGGGCCTGCTGGACGCGGACGACGCGGTGGAGGCGGTGCTGCGCGAGCTCGAGGTCGCGCGCCGGGGCTGAGGGGCGCCGGGCCGGGGTCGGATGGGCGACGGGGCACGAAGTCGAAGGTCCGAACGCCCGACGCATCGAGCGCAAGGCGGTTCTCCGCGCGCCGCGGTCATCGTCCGTCAGCGGTCTGCGGATTGCGCACTGAACCGCGCGTGGGAGAACGGCGCCAGGAGCAACGGCCGCTCGTCCTCGAGGGCCCAGCGCGCGAGCAGCTGCGAGACCACCGGCGCGATGGCCCATCCGTGGCCGCACCACCCGGTCGCGTACCACAGGTTCCGGACCTGCGGTACCGAGTCGATGATCGGGATCCCGTCGATGCAGTAGGACTCCTGGTGTCCCACCTCCACGGCTTCCACGCGCATGCCCGCCAGCGCCGGATACACGGCAACCGCCTCTGCGAGGTTGCCGTCCACCGATTCCGGCACCGGGGTGCCTTGCTGCGTCTCGTCGTCCCAGCGGGCCAGCCAGCCCCCGGACACCATGACCCGGTCATCGCCCTCGGTCTTCAGGGAGATCGTGCGGCTCAGATGACCCGTGAGATGGCGGAACGGCACCCGCTCCAGCGGCGCGCTGATCAGCACCTGCAGGCACTGGTTCCACACGGGCAGCGTCTGCCACGGACGCAGGAGATCGCCCACGGCGCTGTTCGCCAGCACCAGCACGCCGCTCGCGGCGGCGATGCGCTCGCCGGACGTGGTGGTCACGCCCACGGCGCGGTCGCCCCGGATCTCGATCCCCCGAACGCGGGCCCCCAGGGTCATCGCCACCCCCAGGCGCTCGGCGGCGGCGGCGTAAGCCCGGGTGGTCGCGTCGTGATCGGCCACGCCGTCTTCGGGGCAGAAGACGGCGGCCCGCACGTCGCGGCCGAGGCCGGGCTCGCGCGCCCGCGCGGCGTCCGCGTCGAGCAGCTCGCTGCGGATGCCGTGCTGGCATTGCAGCCAGGCCTGGGCCCGCGCCCGCTCGACGTCGATCGCCGTCTCGGCCAGCAGCAGGTGACCGGTGCGCTCGTGGAACTGCGCGACGCCCAGCTCGTCATGCAGGCCAGGCCAGATGGCGTAGGCGTGACCCATCAGCGCCAGCTCGCGCACGTCGCGGCCGTTTGCCCGCACGCCGCGCCGCCCCGGCCCTCCGGAAGCGCGGCTGGCGACGCCGCGCTCGTCGATGACGTGCACACGGGCACCGCCCCGTGCCAGCCACCATGCCGTCGCGGCGCCGTAGACCCCGGCACCTATCACCACGAAGTCGGTCATGATCGTCCCGTTTGTGCCCGCACCGGTGCGACTCACCCGGCTCGGCTGCCGTGGCATCGCGCACCGCGGCACATGATGCCATGACGTCGCGAAGGGCATCGCGCGGTGCCCTCCATGTCGTCAAAGCCGCGTCACGGGGAGGAGTGCCGGGCGGAAGAGCAACATCGCGTCGCCGCTGCCCGCGACCGCGTTACGGGCGTCGAAGACATCGCGGGGCCGGTCGAGCACCGACCTGCCCGCGCGAATCACCGGTTGTGGGCCGCGCAGGTCCCCCTTGTTGTCCGGCGTACGAGCCGTTTCCTATAACGCCCCAACGCCCCAACGCCCCGGCGTGGAGGCGAGAGCGATCGCGTCGTCGATACTCAAGGCGATCACGGCGAACATGCATTTGCCGCCGGCGCTCGCGCGACAGAAGAACGCAATAAGAATCAGCTGCCATCAGGAGCAGTATCGTGAGCAAGCACATGAGATACGGCGTCTCCGTGCTCGGCGCCCTGGGCCTGCTGTGGATGGCCGGCACGGCCGGCGCCGACGAGACCACCGGCGTCACCGACACGACCATCAAGGGCGGGGTCATGGGGCCCTTCACCGGCAATGCGTCCAGCTACAGCAATGCCGCCATCGGCCTCATGGCCTTCTTCAAGCACATCAAAGATCAAGGCGCAATCCACGGGCGCAAGTTCGAGATCATCCAGGAAGACACCGCGTGTGAGCCGGCCAAGGGGATCGCGGCGGCAAAGAAGCTGATACATCAGGACGAGGTGTTCTATCTGCATGGCAACTCCTGCAGCGGCGTCGCCATGGCGATCAAGCCCACAGTGGAGCCCACCGGCATCCCCTCGATCATCGCCCACGCGGTCAACCCCAACATCTCCATGCCGCCGACCAAGGGCATCTTCCACGGCGTGCCCGCGGGGCCGGCCTACGGATCGACCATGGGCAAGTTCGTGATGTCGAAGCCCGACACGAAGCGCGTCGGCATCATCACTCACACCAACGACTGGGCGAAGAGCTACTGCGCGCCGGCGGTCGAGTACATGGCGAGCCAGGGCGTCGATCCGGTCGTCGAGCTCGCCCTCGAGCGCGGACAGACCGACGCCACCGCGCAGGTCCTGAAGCTCAAGCAGGCCAATCTCGACTTCGTCCTCGGCTGCCTCTACGAGGCAGAGACGGTGATTTTCCTGCGTGATGCCAAGCGCTACGGGCTGCGAGTGCCGGTGATGGGCACCGCCGGCACGGATCTGGAGAACACCCTGGCGCGGCTCGGTGATCCGGACGCGGTGAAGGACTACTACGTGCTGCACGCGTTCGTCGACCGGGTGGACGGTCCGCGGATGCAGCAGTGGAACGACATCATCCTGAAGTACTACCCCGACGAGACGATCACCGGGTTCAGTGCCGTGTCCATGGCGAGCGGCGTGGCGGCCGTGAAGGCCTTCGAGGCGGCCGGGCGGGATCTCACGCGCAGCAGGTTCATCGCCGAGCTCGAGAAGATCCAGGGTCTCGAGACCGGCATCCTCGCCTGCCCCATCTCCTGGTCGGCCACGGACCGGCACGGCTGCAAGGCGTCGGCGGTGGCCGGCTTCGTGGACGGCAGGCCGACGGTGCTCTCCGCCTGGGGCAAGCCCTGGTAGCCATCCGGGCTCCCGGAACCGGCCCGGTCGATCGCGTGCTCACGGTGGCCGCGGCGGCCCGGGCCGCCCGGGCGGGTGCCGGCACGTAGCGGCGGATGCTCCTCCAGCTCACCGTCAGCGGTATCTCCCAGGGCGCCATCTACGCCCTGATCGCGCTGTCCATGACGGTGCTGTACCGCGCGACGACCATCGTCAATTTCGGCCACGGCGACTTCGTGATGGGCGGGGCGTTCGTGGTCTACGTGGCGGTCATCCTCGTCGGGCTGCCGTTCATCCCGGCGGCCGTCGCGGCGATCGGGATCATGTTCCTCCTCGGCATCGGCGTCAGCCGCGGCTTCATCGATCCCATCAAGGCGGGGCCCCACATCGGCTTCGCGATGATGAGCATCTCGCTCGGCTACGTGCTGCGCGGCAGCGCGCGCACGCTCTGGGGCCGCGAGGTCCTGCCCATGCCGAGGGTGTTCGACATCGAGCCGGTGTTCATCGGCGACCTGGTGATCACCGGCGATGCGATGATCATCTCCGCCACGGTGGCGGTGCTGCTGGTGGTCTTCTTCCTGGTGTTCTTCCGCACCCGGCTGGGAACCACCGTGCAGGCCGTGTTCCAGTCCGAGCGCGGTGCCACGCTGATCGGCATCAACGTGCGCGCCTTCCACGCCACCATGTGGGGCGTGGGCGTGGGCCTGGGCGCCATCGCGGGGATCCTGATCGCCCCCATCTCCCTGCTGCACCCGGATCTCGGCGCCGCGTTCCTGATCCGGGGCTTCGCGGCCATGACCCTGGGCGGCTTCGGCTCGCTCGGGGGGGCGGTCGTCGGCGGCCTCCTGCTCGGGGTCGCCGAGCAGTACCTGGGCGCCTACGTGAACACCGCGCTCATCGACATCACCGCCTACCTGGTCATCATCGCGGTCCTGGTGGTGCGTCCCGCGGGCCTGTTCGGCCGGCGCGTCACCGTGCGCATGTGAGGCGGGCGACGTGAGCGTGGCGGACGCGTCCCCGCAACCTGCCGTGCGCCGCTTCCGGCGCGTCTACTACCTCGCGCCGGTGATCGCGCTGGTTATTCCGCTCGTGGCCAACGAGTACCTGCAGTTCATGGCCAACCTGATGCTGGTCTACGTCCTGGTCACGATCGGGTTCAACATCGTCATCGGCAACCTCGGCCAGCTCGCCTTCGCGAACACGGCCTTCTTCGGCATCGGCGCCTACGCCACCTCGATCCTGATGGTGTACGCTGGAGTGCCCTACGTGCTCGCCGCCCTGGCTGCCGCGATTGCGGGCGGGCTGGCGGGCTTCCTGGCCAGCGTGGCGGCGCTGCGTGGCATCCGCCTCTACTATCTCGCCATCATCACTCTCGCCTTCGGCGAGCTGATGCGCTGAGTCTATCTGCACGGCGACCGGGTGACCATGGGCTCGGACGGCCTGCAGATGCCCCAGCCGGCCTTCTTCGGCATCCCGATGGATTCGGAGACGCCCAAGTTCTACGTGTTCCTGCTCATCACGACCCTGGTGGTCAAGGCCACTTCCAACCTGATGCGCTCGCGGGTGGGCCGCGCCATCGTGGCGATCCGGGAGAACGAGGCGTCGACCGCCTCGCTCGGGATCCACACCGCGCGCTACATCGTGCTCGCATTCGTGTGGAGCGGCGCCGTGGTGGGGATCGCCGGCGCCATGTTCGCGGCGCTGACCGAGCGGGTGTTTCCCGAGTCCTTCGGCCTGACCGAGGTCATCGTGCAGTTCGGCATGGTGCTGGTGGGCGGCACCGGCAGCATCGTCGGCAGCGTGATCGGCGCGGTCACCCTCACGGCGCTGCCCGAGTACTTTCGCCAGTTCCCGGGCATGACGGAGCTGTTCTTCGGCGTCATCATCGTGTGCGTGCTGCTGTTCCTGCCCAAGGGCATCGCCAGCCTGCTGCCACGTCTGTCGCCGAAGTTCAACGAGCGTTACTACCTGGACTGAAGGATGGAGACGGTGCTCAGCCTTCAGAACGTCTCGGTGCAGTTCGCCGGCCTGAACGCGCTGCAGGACGTCACCTTCGACGCGCGCGCTGGCGAGGTGCGGGCGATCATCGGCCCGAACGGCGCCGGCAAGACGACGCTGTTCAACGCCGTATCCGGCTACGTGCCCATCTCCCACGGCGAGATCCACTTCCAGGGTGAGCCGATCCACGGCCTCGCGTCGCACGAGGTGTCGGAGAAGGGTGTGCGCCGCACGTTCCAGAACGGTGGCCTGTTCCCGGAGATGACCGTCCTCGAGAACGTCCTGGCCGGCCTCCACGTGCAGATCGACAGCAGCGTGCTCGGTCTCGTGCTCGGCATGCGCCGCACCCGGGAGGCCGAGCGCGAGGGCCTCGCCCGCGCGCGGCGGCTGCTCGACCTCATGGACCTCGGTGCCATCGCAGACCAGCCGGTCAAGGATCTCTCGGGCGGGCAGCAGCGCATGGTCGAGATCGTGCGCACGCTGGCCACCGAGCCGCCGCTGCTGCTGCTGGACGAGCCGGTGGTCGGCCTGTCGCCGCCGATGCGCGACCGGATGCTGCAGATCATCCGCAGGCTCGCCGGCGAGGAGGGGATCGGCATCCTGCTCATCGAGCACGTGATCGATCTCGTGATGACCGGCTCCGACGTCATCGTGGTGCTGAACTCCGGGCAGCTCATCGCCGAGGGACCGCCCGAGGAAATCCGGCGCAATCGCGAGGTGCTGGAGGCATACCTTGGATACGCGTGATGCGCTCCTGAGCGTGGAGGACCTGCACGTCTCCTACGGCACCAAGGAGATCCTGCACGGCATCGCCTACGCCGTGTCGACGGGCGAGGTGGTGGCAGTCCTCGGTGCCAACGGCAGCGGCAAGTCCACCTCGCTCAACGCCATCAGCGGGTTCGTGGCGCCGACCTCCGGCCGCATCGTGTTCGACGGCGAGGACATCACCGGTATGCCGGCGCACCGGATCTTCCGGCTCGGGGTCGTCCAGGTGTCCCAGTCGCGGGACCTCTTCCCGGAGCTGACCGTGGAGGAGAACCTGCGCCTCGGCGCCACCGTGCGCAACCGCAGCGAGGCTCGCGCGCTGCTCGGGCGCGTGTTCGAGTATTTCCCACGCCTGCGCGAGCGCAGGCGGCAGCAGGCTCGAACGCTCTCCGGCGGCGAGCAGCAGATGGTGGCCATCGGTCGCGCGGTCATGGCACGGCCGCGGCTGTTGCTGCTGGACGAGCCGTCTGGCGGGCTGGCACCGCAGTTCATCAACGAGATCGGGGTCATCATCCAGGCATTGAAAGACGACGGCGCGACCATGCTGATGGTCGAGCAGAACCTGGCCCTCGCCTTCAAGGTCGCCGACCGGTTCATCATCCTGCGCGACGGCATGGTCAGCGACGGCGGCTTCGTCACGACCCTCGACGGCAGCATCGACGACATCGTGCGCACCATCTACCTGTAAGGGGCGTGCAGCGAAGCACGCGGCCCCGGTGTCCCGGGCCGGAACCTACGCCTGCACCGTGCCGGGGATCTCCGGGATGGCGACGCGCCTCCCGCGGGGGATCTCGCGACGCTCGTCGTACATGGGTGTGTCGCAGGTGACGGCCTCGCGGGTCACGCCGTCGGTGCACGCCACCGCGAGGGCGGTGCCCGGGCCCATGCCGGGGGCGGTGAGGCGCACGATGGCGACGCCGCACCGCTGGAACGGCGACCAGGCGCTCGAGCACACCAGCCCTGCCGCCGCACCGTGGTGGGTGAGGGTGGCCCCGAGCCGTGCGATGCCGCCCAGCACCCGCATGCCCCAGGTGCGGCGGCGCCGGTCGGCGGCCTCGAGGGCGGTCTTGCCGATGAAGTCGCCCTTGTCCAGTTCCACGTACGATCCGAGCCCCGCCGCGAAGGGCGTCACCGTGGCGTCGAAGTCGGTGCCGGCGCTGAGCAGCCCGGCCTCGATGCGCCGGGTGCGGAACGCCACGGCCCCGGTGGGTACCATGCCGTGGGACTTTCCGGCCTCGAGGACTCGGTCCCCCACCGCGCGCGCATCGACGCCGGGCTCCAGATAGAACTCCCAGCCGAGCTCGTTGGTGAACCCGGACCGGGTCACGATGATCGCCTGGCCGGCAATCCGCACCCGTCCCAGGTCGAAGTAGCGGAACGGATCGGGGGCGGGCCCGTCCACTGCGGTCTCCAGCACCTGCAGCGAGCGCGGCCCCTGGACCTGGCTCACCCACACCTGCGGGTCGCGCACCTCCACATCCAGGCCGTGGGCGTGCGCCCTCATCCACGAGAACAGGTCGCCGTCCGCCTGGACGTACCAGAACCGGTCCCCGGCCAGGCGCACGAGCACACCGTCGGTGATCAGCCCGCCGTCGTGATAGCAGGCGAACTGATAGCTGCAGCGCCCCGGCCGGACCTTGCCGATGTGGCGGGTGAAGACCCGGTCCAGCAGCGCTTCCGCGTCGGGGCCGCGGATCTCGATCGGCCGCTCGCCGGTGTGGCGGAGGACCGCCCGGCGACGCACCATCCAGTACGCCTCGTCGGCGGTGACGTTGTTCATCCTCCCGCAGGCGAGCCGGCCGTTGTAGATGAAGTACTCCGGCTCGTAGGGCAGCTCCTGGTAGATGAGGGGGTGCGGCGCCATGTTGCGCTCGAGCTGGCGGGACCGGTCATCGTCGGCCGGCAACGCCTTGACCGCGAAGCGAACACCCTGGCCGTGATCCGACATCGCTCCTCTCCCTGCTGTTGCAATTTCATGCGTGCCGTGGGGCTGCACGCCCCCGCGCGATGTGCTCCTGCCGCGACGATGCCGCCGTCGCCGGGACGCGGCACGCGTCCGGGATGCTCTGCGCTGCCGGCGCAATCGACAAACGAGAAATCCGTGCCGTATAAATGAAGGGGATTGGCCCCATGACCCGTGGTGACTCATGCCCAAGGGGTATCGACGGCTGCCCCTGACGGCGTTGCGCACCTTCGAGGCGGCGGCGCGCCGGGAGAGCTTCAAGGACGCGGCCGAGGAGCTGGGCGTCAGCCCCACCACGGTCAGCAACCAGATCCGCCAGCTCGAGCGGGACTGGGGCTGCCAGCTGTTCATCCGCAAGACCCGGCAGGTGGTGCTCACGGATACCGGTCGCTCGCTCGCCCGGGTGGTGGCACAGGCGTTCGCCGCCATCGCGCGCGAGATGGAGCGCCACGTGGCCACGTCCGGGAAGCGGGTGTCCCTGGCGGTGGGGCCGATCTTCGGCGCGCGCTGGCTGACGCCGAGGCTCGGCCGCTTCCACGCCGCCCATCCCGGCATTGACCTCCTGGTGGGCCAGGGCACGCGGATCACCGGGGCCGCGAACATGACCACCTCGGTGGCGGTGGACTGGGGGCACGGGGACTGGACGGGGCTCGAGGCGGAGCGGCTGTTCGGGATCCGCTACGCGCCGGTGCTCAGCCCGGCCCTGGCCCGTGCGCGGGGCGGGGTGCGCGAGCCCGGGGATCTCGCGCGGTACCCGGTGCTGCACCAGCACGACGCCAGCGAGTGGCAGGCGTGGCTCGCCCTGGCCGGAGTTGCCGATCTCGCGTTCGACGAGGAGACGGTGATCGAGGACTCGAACGTGGTCGTGCAGGCGGCCATGGACGGGCAGGGCGTCGCCCTGGGGGTGTTCCCGTTCATCCAGAACGAGGTGGACGCGGGCCGCCTGCTCAAGCCCTTCGACCTGGAGCTGTCACCTACTCGCGCGTTCTTCATGCTGACGCGCCCCGGCGCGCGCAGGACCGAGGAGGTGGCCGCCGTGTGCCGGTGGCTGCTGGAGGAGGCCCGAGGCGGTGCGGCAGGGGACAGCGACGCCTGAGCAGCGGCGGGCGTGGATCCACGGCTAATACGCCTGCGGCCAGGGGCCGCCGGGGCCGGGTCACCGGCTCGTCGCTCCGGGACCCCGGCCCGGTGACCGCCGCCGGCTCCTGCCCGGATCGCCCCGGCTTGCCGGGCCCCGCCCGCCGCAGGACGGGCGGCACCGCCGGCGCCGCGCACGGATGGCATTATCTTCATCCATCCGCTGGCGAAATGTCGTTTGCCAAGCCCGGGCCCGCGGGCGAACGATGCCCGAGACTGCCGGGTCGACCGCCCGGCGCGGCACGAACACGAACACGGCTCCGGCAGGGCCGGACGGGGAGGAGAGGCACACATGAAGGCAACGACGCTCTGCGCCGCGCTGATCGCGCTGGCGGGTTCTCAGGTCGCCCTGGCGGCGCCCACCGGTACCTTCCGTCAGGCCCACGAGTACGGCTTCGGCGCGAAGTCGAGTCTCGACCCCATCTCCAAGGGCCGCGTGTTCCAGATCACCGAGAAGATCATGAGCCGGCTGGTGCGCCCGGGGCTGGACGGCAAGCCGAGCGCGGACCTGGCAGTGAGCTGGTCGTCCAACGAGGACGCCACCGAGTGGGTGCTGAAGCTGCGCCAGGGCGTGAAGTTCCACGACGGATCCGCGTTCGACGCCGAGGACGTGCTGTACACCCTCGGTCGCGTCCAGGACCCGGATCTCGATTCGCCGGCGCGATCCACCATCAAGATGGTGGAGACGATCGAGGCGGTAGACCCCCACACGGTGCGTATGACGCTCGCCGCGCCCTACGCGGATTTGCCGCTGCAGCTCATGGACTACCGCCTGCGGATGATCCCGGCCGGCTCGGGGGACACCATCGCCACCACGGGCATCGGCACCGGGCCGTTCAGGCTCGAGAAGTTCGACGCCGAGGGTGTCACGGTGCTGACCGCCAACATGGACTACTTCGACGGCCCTCCCGGCGTCGCGCGCATGGAGATCATCGGAATCCCCGACGCCCAGGCGCGCATCCAGGCGCTGCTGAGCGGTCAGATCGACATGGAGCGCGGCATCACGCAGCAGCAGCGGGTGATGTTCGAAGCCGGCGATCGGTACAAGCTCCAGGATATCCCGACGGGCAACTGGCGCGGCATCGTGTTCCGCACCGACGTGGTGCCGTTCGACGACCGGCGGGTGCGCAAGGCGCTGCGCATCGCGGCCGACCGCAAGGCGCTGCTGGAGCTGGTGCTGGGCGGCGGCGGCGTCGTGAGCTGCGACACCCCCGTCGCACCGACGGACCAGTACCGCGCGGAGATGCGCTGCCCGCAGGACATCGAGGGTGCGAAGCGCCTGCTGGCCGAGGCCGGCCACCCGGACGGCATCGAGTTCGACATCCACGTGAGCAACCTGGAGCCGAGCTGGGTGACCATCGCCGAGGCCTACCAGCAGCAAGTGGCGCCAGCGGGAATCAAGGCCAACATCACGCTGGTGCCCACCGACGGCTACTGGAAGGACGTGTGGCGCAAGAAGCCCGTGGTGATGACCCGCTGGAACCAGCGCCCCGCCGACCAGGCGCTGCACGAGATCTACCTGGGCGGGGCGCCATGGAACGAGTCGTACTTCAACGACTCGGAGTTCGACGCGATCCTCGCGGCAGCGCGCCGCGAGCTCGATTTCGACAAGCGCCAGGCGCTGTACATCAAGGCCCAGACGTACCTGTTCGAGAACGGCGGCACGCTCATCCCCTACCATGTGAACCGGCTGGTGGGCACGACCGCGAGGGTGAAGAACCTCGATGCCGTGGAGAACAATGCCGTGCGCTGGCACCTGGTCACGGTGGACTGAGCACCGGCACGACGGTGTGAGCCGGATTTCGGTCTGCACGGATCCGGCCGTTGCGTGTGAGCGGCGTGTGCGCCGTGCACGCGTGCCCGGGCTGGACGCGCCCGGGCGAGCCCTGCTCCCGGGCAGCCCGCGTAGCGTGGCGGGCAAGCGGGGCGACGCGACCAGGGCCAATCTGGCGATGAGGCGCGCGCTGGCGCCCCGGAAGCGCGCGTGATCGGGCTGGTCCTCAGGCGGCTGCTGCTCGGCCTGACCTCGGTCGCGCTCGTGTCCATCATCATCTTCGCGGGCGTCGAGGCCCTGCCCGGAGATGCCTGCACGGCGTTCCTCGAACGCGAGGCCGAGGGCAAGCGGCTGGAGAACTGCCGCGCGGATCTGGGACTCGACCGCCCGGCCGTCGCACGCTTCGTGGGCTGGGTCGGGGGCGCGGTGCGCGGCGACTTCGGCGTGTCAGCGGACGGGCAGAAGTCAATCGCCGAGATCGTCGGCATGCGCGCCCGCAACTCGCTGGTCCTGGCCGCGACCGCGGCGGTGATCGGAATTCCGCTCGCCGTCTTCCTCGGCGTCATCACCGCGCTGTGGCGTGACCGGCACGTGGACATCTGCGTGTCGGCGGTGGCCATCTTCGCCATGACCATCCCGGAATTCGTCTCGGCCACGCTGCTGATCCTGATCTTCAGCGTCTGGCTGGACTGGCTACCCGGCGTCGTGCTCGTGTCCGCGGACGTTCCGGTCCAGGACCTGCTCGAGGAGATCGTCCTGCCGGTGATCGCCGTGACGATGGTGCTCACCGCGCACATCTTGCGCATGGTGCGCACCAGCGTGATCGAGGTGATGGCCAGCGACTACGTGCAGATGGCGCGATTGAAGGGTGTCCCCTACTGGCAGATGGTCTTCCGGCACGTGCTGCCGAATGCGCTCCTGCCCGCAATCAACGTGATCGCGCTCACCATCGCGTGGCTGCTCGGCGGGCTGGTGGTGATCGAGGTGGTGTTCAACTATCCGGGTCTCGGCCGCCTCATGATCGATGCCATCTCCGACCGCGACCTGCCGGTGGTGCAGGCCATCGCGCTGATCCTCGCCCTGGTCTACGTGGGGGTGAACCTGGCGGCGGACCTCCTGACCATGCTCGCCAATCCGCGCCTGCGCACGATGTACACGAGGCGCTCGTGAGCAGCCCGGCCGCGTCCCTCGCCGCGCCGCGGCCATCGGCGCTGCTCCGGGCCGCGGGGGTGGTGCGCGACATCGCTTCGCGCCCGTCCGGCGCCATCGGTCTCGCGCTGGTGACGATGCACGTGGTGCTCGCATTCGCCTCGCCGTGGGTGGCGCCGTACGACTACAAGGCGATCAGCTCGGCGCTGATGCTCAAGGGGCCGAGCGCCGCGCACTGGCTGGGCACCGATCACCTGGGTCGCGACGTGCTCAGCCGCACGCTCCTGGGCGGGCGCGAGGCGCTGCTCGTCACCGCCATCGCCACGCCCATCGCCGTCGCCTGGGGCGGGTTCCTGGGCATCCTCGTCGGGCTCGTCGGTGGCCGGCTGGACGACGTCCTGATGCGCGTCGTGGACGCGTTCCTGTCGCTGCCGAAGATCCTGTTCGTGCTGACTGCGGCGGTGGTGTTCGGCACCGGCGCGGAGGTGCTCGTCCCCACGCTGGGGTTCTTCTACGGGATTCCCGTGATCCGCATCGCGCGGGCCGCGACCCACGACGTGGTGGCGCGGGACTTCGTCACCGCCGCGCGGGCGCGGGGTCACCCCCGGCTGATCATCATCTCGCGGGAGCTGATCCCGAACGTGCGCGACGCGCTGCTGGTGGAGGGGGCCATGCGGTGGTCGTGGATGCTGCTGACCTTCAGCTCGCTGTCGTTCCTCGGCTTCGGGGTGTCGCCGCCGACGCCGGACTGGGGCCTGATGATCTCCGACGCGCGCGGGTTCATGGCGTTCGCACCGTGGGCGGTGCTGGCGCCGGTGGTGGCGCTCAGCTCCCTCATCATCGGTATCAATCTGACCGCCGACGCGTTCGCGAAGGCGCTCGGGATTGACCGTGCCCAGAAGGTCCCGGGCACGTGAGCGCGCCCCAGGTGAGCACGCCCATCGTCGACGTGCGGGGCCTGTGCATCGGCTTCACCGGGAAGTCGGGCCGTACGCTGCCCATCCTGCGTGACGTCGACTTCGCCGTGGCGCCGGGCGAGACGGTGGGGCTCGTGGGCGAGAGCGGCTCGGGGAAGAGCACCCTGGCGCTGGCCATGATGGGCTATCTCAAGAGTGGGCTCAGCGTGCTGGCGGGCACGGCGGCCTTTCGCGATCGCGACACCTTCTCGCTCACGGTGCGGGAGCTGGAGGCGATCCGGGGCGGCGAGCTCGCCCTGATCCCCCAGAACGCGGGACAGTCGCTGACGCCGACCATGCGCGTGGGCGACCAGATCGCGGAGGCCCTGAGGCTCCACGGCAGCGTCGCGCCGCGCCAGCGCCCGGCCCGCGTGGTGGAGCTGCTGTCCCAGGTGCGGCTGCCGGATCCGCCGGCGCTGGTGGGCCGTTATCCCCACGAGCTGTCAGGCGGTCAGCAGCAGCGCGTCGCCATCGCGATGGCGCTGGCCGGGGAGCCGGAGGCCCTGCTGCTGGACGAGCCCACCACCGGTCTCGACGTCACCACCCAGGCCCACATCCTCAAGCTGCTGCGCGAGCTCGCCCGGAAAACGCACACCGCCATGGTGTACGTCAGTCACGATCTCGGGGCCATCGCGCAGGTGTGCGATCGGGTGGCGGTGATGTACGCGGGCGAGATCGTGCTCGAGGGCGCGGCCCGCGAGGTCCTGCGCCGTCCGGCACATCCGTACGCGCGCGGCCTCCTCGCCTCGATTCCGAGACTGCGGGACGCCCGTCTGCCGGTGGCACTGGAAGGGCGGCCGCCGCCGCCGGGTGGCGCAGGCGACGGCTGCGCATTCGCGGACCGCTGTGCGCTCGCGGAGGATCGCTGCCGGGAGCGGCGTCCGCTTCTCGAGCGGCTGGCCTCGGGCCAGCGGGTGCGCTGCTGGCGCCACGACCAGGTGGAGCGCCTGCCCGCTGGCGAGCCAGGTGCCGGCTCGCGGGCGCGCGAACGCGGCGGACCCGATGCCGCGCTGGAGCTCGAGGACCTGGCCATTCGCTATTCGCGACCGGGTCTGCTCGACCGGCTCTTCGGTCGTGCGCACGCCGGTGCACCCACCGTGGACCAGGTGACGCTGCGCGTGGAGGCCGGGGAGACCATCGGTCTGGTGGGCGAGTCCGGCAGCGGAAAATCCACGATCCTGAAGACCATCGCCGGCCTGCTCGCGCCGGCGAAGGGCGCGATCCGCTTTGCCGACGGCACGCCACTGGAGACCGACGTGGACGCGCGCAGCCGCGAGCAGCTGCGCCGCATCCAGCTCATCTTCCAGAATCCCGACGAATCCCTGAATCCGCGGCACACGGTGGCCCGGATCCTGGCCCAGCCGCTGACGCTCTACTTCGGCCTCCAGGGCGAGGCGCTGCGGGCGCGCAGCGAGGCCCTGCTCGACCGGGTCCGGCTCGGCGCGCACTACCTGGACCGGCTGCCCGGCCAGCTCTCCGGCGGTGAGAAGCAGCGGGTGGCCATCGCGCGCGCCTTCGCGGCGCAGCCGGAGCTGGTGCTGTGCGACGAGATCACCTCGGCGCTGGACGTGTCCGTGCAGGCGGCGGTGCTCGATCTCCTGCACCGGCTCAGGCAGGACGAGGGGGTCACCTACCTGTTCGTCTCCCACGACCTGGCGGTGGTGCGGGCCCTGGCCGATCGCGTCGCGGTCCTCTATCAGGGCAGGCTGTGCGAGGTGGGCCCCACCGCGCAGGTCTACACGCTGCCCTCGCACCCCTACACCGAGGTTCTGCTGGGTGCGGTGCTGGAGCCGGACCCGGACGTGCCGCCGGTCCTGAGCACGGAGGACGTGGTGGAGCGCTCGCCGCCGGCCCGGGGCTGCCCCTTCCAGCGGCGCTGCCCGCGCCGGCTGGGAGACCTCTGCGACACGCAGGCGCCGCCGTGGCGCTCGCCCCGGGAAGGCCACGCCATCCGCTGTCACATCCCGCTGGAGGACCTGCAGTCGATGCAGCAGACCGGCGGTGCGGAGCCACGCCGCGCCGGGGCCGTCCCGTGATGCCGGTCTCCGCTCATCGTGATCGGGGCCCGCGGCGCCGGGAACGCGCTGACGCGCATCCGTGTTCGGATAAGGCCGGTCCGGCACGGGTCGCGGGGACCGTCGGCCGCTTCGGACGCGGCCGTCGAGCGTACGGGG
>JBFHNV010000025.1:0-39253 GCA_041593595.1 Gammaproteobacteria bacterium | reverse complement strand
GGCGGCGCCGGTAGTGGCTCACCACCTCCGCGGCGCGCACGTCGTGGTACAGGTGAATGCGCGCGCGCGGCTCGAGATCGATCGCGTCGTCGTGCTCGAAGCGATAAGTGAGGAGGATGCTGGTGGTGTACTTGAAACGCTCCTCCACCGTGAGGTAGAGGTCCAGCGCGCCCGCCACCCGTGAGCGCACCGTGCCGTCGAGTGACGCGAGCTCCGGCGCGAGCCGTTCGAGGCGCACGTAGTTGCTCTCGTACAGCTCGATGAGCGCCGCCAGATCGGGCGCGTCACGAAAGCGGCGAGGTGCGAGCAGCGATGCGAACATGCGGTGGATGGTAGCACAGGAAATCCAGGCTCAAACGCTTGACACACGGGCATTTTCCCGTCCTCCGACGGCGTTCGCGGAAGCGCTCCGCGCAGCTTGAAACCGCTGCGGTACGCGGCGTAGCATGGCCGGCCCGTCGCGGGGGCCAGGTGCTGCCTCAGCCCGGCCCGCCCGCGCGCGTCAGCACGTGCAGACCGAGAACCAGGCGATCCATGCGCGTGCGCAGGAAGCAGTCGATGGCCTCCTCCGGCCGGCACACGATGGGCTCGCTCTCGTTGAACGACGTGTTCAGCACCATGGGCACGCCGGTGTCCAGGGCGAACGCCCTGATCAGCCGGTGGTAGAGGGGGTTGTCCCGCGCCGTCACCGTCTGCAGTCGCCCGGTGCCGTCCACGTGCGTCACCGCGGGCACCTGTGCACGACGCTCGCGGCGCAGGGGGTAGACCTTCATCATGAAGGGCACGTCGTCGTCCACTTCGAACCACTGTGCGACGGCCTCGCGCAGCACCGACGGCGCAAACGGCCGGAAGCTCTCGCGGCGTTTGATCTTGTCGTTGAGCAGATTGCGCATGTCGGCGCGACGCGGGTCGGCGAGAATCGAGCGCTGGCCCAGCGCCCGTGGTCCCCACTCCATGCGGCCCTGGAACCAGCCCACCACCTCGCCGCGGGCGATGGCGGCGGCGGTGTCGCGGCATAGCGCCTCCTCGCCACCGGCCCGGCCGCGCACGCAGCCGGCGCGCGCGAGCGCCTGCCCGCGGGCGTCGAGGATCGCGGCGATGGCGCCGTCGTCGAACTCGGGCCCGAGGGCGGCGTGGCGCATGGGGGCGCGCGGCAGGCTGCCCCGGGCGTCCCGGTGGGCGCACAGGGCCGCGCCCAGTGCGCCGCCCGCATCGCCCGCGCCGGGCTGCACGAACAGACGCTCGAAGCCCGTGCCCGCGTAGACCTTGCCGTTGGCCACCGAGTTCATGGCGCAGCCCCCGGCAAGCGCCAGCGCGCGCTGGCCCGTGGCCTCGCGCACGTGGCGCAGGAGATGCATCAGCGCCTCCTCGTAGCGCTGCTGCGCAGAGCGCGCGATGTCCCGGTGACGATCATCGATGGCGTCGTCCGTGGCGCGCGGCGGCCCCAGCAGGAGCGTCATGTCCGGCGAGTACAACGGTGGGAAGCGCGGCGCGCCGCCGCCCGCGTCGAGCCCCAGCGCCAGCCGGTGGTGGCGGAAGCAGCGGAGATCCAGCGTGAAGTGGCCCGCAGGCTCGAGGCGCAGCAGTCGCTGCATCGCCGTCGCGAAACGCGGTTCGCCGTAGGGCGCGAGGCCCATCACCTTGTACTCGTCGCCGTAGGCGGGGAAGCCCAGGAACTGGGTGACCGCCTGGTAGAAGATGCCCAGCGAGTGTGGGAACAGCACGCGCTCGCGCAGCTCCAGGGCGTCGCCGGCGCCCTCGCCCCACGCAGCGCTCGCGAAATCGCCGAAGCCGTCCACCGAGACCACCGCGGCCTCGGCGAAGGGCGAGCAGTAGAAGGCGGAGGCCATGTGGGCGCGGTGGTGCTCCACCGCGACGAGCGGCGCGCGCAGGGGGGCGGCGTCCAGGCATCGCGCCACCTCGGCGCGCGCGTCGGCGCGGCGTCGGCGGGTCCGCAGACGCTCGGCAATCAGGGACGGCGAGCACGCGCTCGTGAGCGCGAACAGGGCGCGCGCCACGCGGCTGGCGCGGGGATCGCTGTTGACGGCCACCGCGTCCAGGTCGTGTGCCCGGGCGCCGGCAAATGCCATGCAGAACCGTACCGCCTCGCGAGGAAAGCCGGTGCGGTGCTTCTCGCGTACGAAGCGCTCCTCCTCCGCCGCGGCGACGATGTGCCCGTCATCCAGCAGGCACGCGGCGGCGTCCGGGTGCCAGGCGTTGAGGCCGAGGATCAGCATCCGCGGTCGCGGGCCAGCGTGCGCTCCAGCAGTGCGATGGCGATCAGCCCTTCGGCCACCAGACGTTGCAGCGCGTAGTGCCATCCTGCGGCGCCGTCCAGCACGGCGCCGCGCCACAGCAGCGCCGCGACGAAGGCCAGCGGCGGCGCCGGCAGCACCAGCTTGCGGGCACGCCCGCTCCACGGCAGGCTGCGCCAGGGGGTCGCGGCGATGTGCGCTGCCTCGTCGCGGGCGTAGCGCCACTGGGATCGCAGCCACCGTTCCAGGGGCTTGCGATCGTCGTGCAGGATGCGCCCCGCGAGCCACGCCACGGGCCCGTCCACCGTCAGCGCCTGGGTGTGGCCGCGACGCTCGAAGCGCGCCCGGTCGCGACGGAACAGCACCGTGCGCGGCGGGTACAGGGATCCGCGTAGCGGTCTGCCGTGCACGCAGTAGGTGAAGGCGGCACGGTAGGCCGCCGCCGGCGGGTCGGCGGGCAGCGCCTCCAGGGCCGCGAGCAGCGCGTCGTCCAGCACGTAGTCCGCGTCCAGGGTGAGCACCCACGGCGTCGACACGCCCGCCCCGTGCACCGCGAAGTGCCACTGCTCGGCCGGGTGCCGGAAGGCGTGGTGCACCACGCGCACGTTGCCCGCGCCGCGGGCGATGTCCAGGGTGGCGTCGGCGCTGCCGCTGTCCACCACCAGCACCTCCCGTGCCCAGGCGAGTCGCGCCAGGGTGCGGGCGAGGTTCGGCGCCTCGTCCAGGGTGAGCAGCACCGGCGTGACCTCCAGGTTCATGCCGCGGCGGCGCGTCCACCGGCGAG
Organism: Gammaproteobacteria bacterium; assembly: GCA_041593595.1. Classification (GTDB taxonomy): domain Bacteria; phylum Pseudomonadota; class Gammaproteobacteria; order HK1; family HK1; genus JBFHNV01. The sequence goes on along the minus strand of JBFHNV010000025.1, from coordinate 36,214 downwards.
CCGCTCGTAGAGCGCCGTCATCCGGCCAGCCACCCGCGGCCAGAGGTAGCGATCGCGAACCAGCTCCCGGCCGCGCTCGCCCATGCCCGCGGCAGCGTCCCTGTCCGCCAGCACGCCGGCGATGGCCGCGGCCAGCTGCCGCGGCGATTCGCCGCACACCACGCCGCAGCGGGCCGCGCGCACCGCGTCGGCGAGCCCGACCGCGGGGGTCACCACCACGGGACAGCCCGCCGCCATCGCCTCCAGCACCGTGTTGGCGAAGTTCTCCGAGTGGGAAGCGAGCACGAACACGCCGGCGCGGGCGTAGAGGATGCGTCTGTCCTCGCCCGCCACCGGCCCGGTGAAGCGCACCCGCCCCGCGATGCCGAGCCGCGCGGCCAGTGCCTCAAGTTGCGGACGCAGTCCCTCGTCGTCGTTGCCCGCCACGGTCAGCGTGGTGCCCGGCAGCAACGCCACCGCCTCCATGAGCCGGTCGACGCCCTTCTTCCAGCTCAGCCGACCGAGGAACAGCACGCTGTCCGGATCGCGGCTCGCGGATCCCGCGGGCCACGTGTCGATGCCGTTGGGGATCTCGGCCACGTGGCCCAGGCGCAGCCCGAAGCGCGCCACGTCGCGGGCCTCGCGGGCGCTGGTCACGTGCACCGCGGCGGCCTGCTCCAGCAGCCGCCGGCCCGTGAGCGCGAGCCAGCCCTGCTTGAGCCAGGGGCTGCGCCGGGCGAACAGCTCCCGCACCAGCATGCCCCGCGGGCTCACCACGTAGGGCACGCCGGCGCGCCGCGCCGCCGCGGCGGCGGCACTCACCGGGTGCAGGAACAGGGCGTGCACGTGTATCAGGTCGTAGTCGCCCGCGGCGCGCGCCACCGCGGCGGCCAGCGCCGGCGAGCGAAACCAGCGCCGCGGTCTTCGCAGCGGGAAGTAGCGCACCTCCACACCGTCTACGCAGGTGACGGCGCCCGGGTCCACGGGGAGGTCCGCGGGCCCGTCGGCGCAGGTGGTGAACACGTCCACCCGGTGGCCGGCGTCGGCGAGCGCCCGGCACAGGCCGTGCACCGCCACCACGGGGCCGCCGTAGCGCACCGCCGGCAGGTAGCTGGGCGATACGTGCAGCAGGCGCATCAGTGGGTCGCGCCGGCGGCGAGGACGCGGGCGGCCGCCACCACCGCGTCCGCGGCGCGCTCCACGTTGTAGCCCGCGCGCACGTGCGCCTGGGCCGCGCGCCCCATGACCTCCAGCGTCGCCGGGTCCGACGCCGCCCCGGCCATGCACGCGGCGAGCGCCGCCACGTCTGCGCAGGGATACACCCAGCCGGTGCGTCCGGAAAGCACCAGGTCCCGGGCGCAGCCCGTCTGGTCGCTGACGATGGCGGGTCGGGCACAGGCCATGGCCTCGTTCACCACCAGCCCCCAGGTCTCGCCGTGGTCCGACGGCAGCACCAGGCAGTCGCCGGCGGCATAGGCGCCGGCCATGGCACGCTGGTTGAGGAACCCCGCGAAGGTCACCGGCAGGCCGGCGGCGGCGCGACGCACCTCGGTGTCCAGCGCACCGCTACCCACCACGAGCAGGTGCACCCGCGCGCCGGACTGTCGCGCGAGCGCGGCGATCACGTCCAGCGGTCGCTTCTTCGCCTCGAGCTTGCCCGCGAACAAGAAGCACACCGCGCCCGCGGGCACGCCGAAGCGGCGGCGCTCGGCGCTGCGATCGGCCGCTGCCGCCCCGGTGGCGAAGCGCTCGTTGTCCACGAAGTACGGGCAGGCGAACAGCCGGTCGTCCGCCACGCCGTGGCGGCGGTAGAACTCCCGGTTGGCGCCACCGATGGTGAGGAACGCGTCGTAGCGTGCGAGCAGCGCCCGGTGCGCCCGGTCCAGCCAGCGCGGTCGGCGTCTGATGGCGTTGGACTCGCCGCGCACCAGGCAGCGCGCGCCGGCACGGCGCGCGAGCAGTGGCGCCGCCAGCAGCACCGCGGACTGCCAGCCGGTGAGCAGGGTGACCTGCGGCCTGGAGCGGGCCAGGCGGGCGCGCAGCGCGGCGAGGGCCACCAGCCGGGAGCGCCTGCCCGCCGTGTTCAGCGCGTGCCAGCGGTAGCCGTCCAGCAGCGGCACGTCCCATGAGAAGGCGCGGCCGAAGCCCTCGCCCTGGGCGCGGGCGTCCGGCAGGTGCTCGAACAGCACCTCCAGGTCCACGTCGTCACGCGCCGCCAGCGCCCGGAACCAGGGCGCGTGGTACTGGATGGGGTGGGTGGCGAGGGCGGTGAGGCGAAGCGTCGCACCGCTCCCGGTGCGATCGCTCACGGCGCCGCCCGTGCCGTCGACGGCGCGGGTTCCGGCGCGCCCGCCTGCACCACGGACGGTGCGCGCAGCACGAAGCCGAGGGTGAGTCCCAGCATCAGGAGCACGAAGGGATCGCCGAACACCTGCGACGCGGTGGCGAACACCAGCACGTTGCTTGCCAGCAGCGCCGTGAGCCCGACCGCGAGCAGCGCGAGACGCCAGTCCCCGTGAGCGTGCAGCCGGCGCATGGCGCCGTGGCAGGCCAGCATCAGGGCGGCCGCGACCCAGCCCGCGGCCGCGAGGCCGTGCACCCCGAGCTCCGCCAGCACCTTCGCGATGCCGCCCTCCGTGGCGTGGCCCACCAGGCGCGTGCCGCCGCCGAAGCGGGCCGCGCCCTGGCTGGCGGTGCCGGCGCCGGACCCGAGCCAGCCGTTGCGGGCGATGACCCAGCGGAAGCTGTCCACCGTGGTGCCGCGCAGACGGGCCGACGCCTCCTGGGCCACCGAGTCGTAGCGGCTGACGTAGGGGCGCACGTTGACTTCGGTACGCTCGGGCACCAGCAGCAGCTGACCCAGCCAGACCAGCCCGGCGAGCACGCCCAGCAGCACCACCAGGCGGGCGCCCCGGCCGCGGTAGAACGCCAGCAGCGCCGCGAACACGGTGGCGAAGATGACCAGCTCCACGATCATCTTGCGCCGGCCGGTGAGCAGCACCGCGCCCACCAGGAACAGGATCACGGCGGCGCCCAGCACGGTGCCTCCCGGGAATCGGCGCGTCATCACCAGCAGCGCCGCCAGCACCGCCGCCGTGGCGCCGTGCCAGGCCGCCACCTCGGGGGAGCGGAACAGGCCGGAGGGCAGCTCGAGCACCCCGCCCTCGGGCGGGTAGACGAACAGGCCCGCGCCCACGGAGTCCAGGATCCCCTCCTGGTAGCCGAGCACGTTCAGGTAGACGCCGGCGCTGAACAGCACGCTCATGGCCACGTAGGTCCTGAGCGCGAGCGCGATGGCATGCAGGCTGCTCGCGTAGTACATGGCCACCACCAGCGCCACGAAGGGCAGCACGTAGACCAGGGTGCCGATGCCTGCCAGCACGACGCTGCCGGTGCTGACGACGGTGAGCGCCACCTGCAGCGCCACCACCAGCAGGAACACCAGCACCGGCGCACGCAGCACCGGATGCAGCCGGAACACAGGCGCGAGGGTGAGCGTGCCGCCGCGCGTCAGCACGCCCAGGGCCGCCAGCGCGAACACCGGCGCGAACAGCATCACCAGGTACAGCGGCTCCCCGGGGGTGAGCTTGCGCACCACGTCCTGGGCGAAGCCGGTGCACAGGGTCAGCAGCAGTGCCGCGCGCCAGTTGCCGAAGCCGAGCACCAGCACGGCCAGCGCGGCCAGCACCGCCACGCCGGTCACCGCGCTGCCTCCCGGGACAGGGCGTGGCGCGGCGCCCTCGCCAGGGTGTGCCGCGGCCCGCGGGCACGGGCCAGGGCGGCCAGCGCGAGCCCCGCGACTTCCGCCACCGCGGTGACCGGTATCCACCAGGGCCGGCGCAGGTGCTCGCGCGCTGCCAGCGCGCGCAGCGCCTCGGCCGCGGTACGCCGTACCACGCCGGGAGTGCGCGGATGGAGCAGCAGGTAGTACCAGCGCCCGGCGCTGTGCCAGGGGCCGACGGTGCGCAGGTGATGCCCGAAGCTGCGGGTGCCTCCCGCGGGGGCCTTGAGGTGGTCCACGCGGGCCGCCGGCTCGAAGCGGATTCGCTGGCCGCGGGCGCAGGCGCGCTCCGCCAGGTCCGCCTCGAAGCGATACGCCGCGCCCACGAAGTTCTCGTCGAAGCCGCCCAGGGCCACCAGGGCGGCGCGGCGGATGGACACGTTGCCGGCCATGAAGCGGCGTACCACCTGCGCCCGCGAGGCGTGGAAGCGGAAGGCGTCCGGGTCCCCCTCGGCGCCGGGCGGATCTCCCGGCTCGTCGGCTGGGAGGGGCTGCTGCCAGGGCTGGATCACCTGGCCCGCGACGATGTCCGCGTCATCCGCCGCGTGGGCGTGGGCGTGGGCCGCCACCAGCTCGCCGGGAATACGCACGTCGTCGTCGATGAACAGCACCACCTCGCCCCGGGCTTCGCGGACCCCGTGGTTCATGGCGGCCGGGATGCTGCGCCGGGCGCGGCGCAGCCAGCGCACGCCGCCGCCGCGCTGCAGCGCTTCCAGCGCCGCGGACACCTCCGGCGTCGGCTGCCGCGTCTGGTCCACCACCAGGATCTCCAGTGCCGGATGGGCCAGCGCCCGCAGCTGGCCCAGCGTGTCCAGCAGCAGCGGCCCCCGGTCGCAGGTGGGGATCACCACCGTCACCGCCGGCAGGCTCACGGCGAGAGCCCCGTGCGTGTCGCCAGACCGAGCACCCGCGCCCGCGCGCAGCCCACCAGGGCGCGCACGCTGGCGGGCTCGCGACGCAGCGCCAGGCGGAAGTAGCGCTCCGCCTCGCGGGGACGCCCGCGACGCACCAGGCAGCCGGCCACGAAGCAGGCTGCCGCGCCGCCGCCGCTGGCCGTGGCCAGGGCCTCGCGGGACACACGTTCCGCCCGGGCCAGCACGGCGTCCTCGTCGCCGTCCTCGCGGCGCGCCCGTGCCGCCGCCGCGGCCAGCGCACGCAGGCGCTGCTGCACCCGATGGTGGCGCGGGCTGAGCCCGTCCAGGGCGATTCGTGCCTCCGTGAGCACCGCCTCCAGCCGCGCCACGGACCCCGCCTCGGCCATGCGTGTCCACAGATCCACGTCCTGGGCCAGGCGGAAGGCGCCACGGTAGCCGCCGGCGCGCCGGTAGGCGTCGCGGCGCAGGCACACCGTCATGTGGGCGCAGCCGGCGAGCCGGGTGGGCAGCAACGAGCGGAAGTCTGCGGTGAGGTCCGTGAGGGCGTCGCGGGCGGGCGGCGGCGGTGGCGACAGGATCTCGCCCCGCGGGCCGCACAGGCGCAGCCCCGTGGCCAGCACGTGCAGCGCCGGCTCCGCGGCCAGCACCCGGCACTGGTGCGCGAGCCGGCCGGGCAGCATGCGATCGCCGGCGTCGATGCGCGCGATGAGCGGCGCACGGGCCTCGCCGCAGCCGTTGATCAGCGCCCGGGTGAGCCCCGCGGCAGCCTGGCGCAGCAGGCGCACCCGCGGTTCGTGCCGCGCCAGGGCCGTGACGCGGGCGGCGGTGTCGTCCGGCGAGCCATCGTCCACCACCAGGCACTCGAGCGCCACGCCGTCCTGATCCAGCACGCTGCGCAGGGTCGCCATGAGCCGGGACGCGCCGCCGCGCACGCCGATCACCACCGACACCTCCGGGCGGCCGCTCACGCGACGCGCTCCCCGGGTCCGGCCGGCACGGCAGCGTGCAGCACCCGCTGCAGGTGCTCCCGAAAGCGTTCCCGGGCGAACACCTGGAAGCCCGATGGCGCCCGCCGCTCCGCGAGCGCGGCGTCCACGGCGGCGGCGATGGCCGCCGGGTCGCCGGGGTCCACCAGGCGGCCCACCAGGCCGTCGCGCAGCGCGTCCCGGGCACCGTCGCGATCCCCCGCCACCACCGGCAGCCCGCAGGCCGCCGCCTCCAGGTACACGATACCGAAGCCCTCGCCGGTGCTGGGCATCACGAACACGTCCGCCGCCTGGTACAGGGCAGCCAGACGTGCCCGGTCCAGCGCGCCCGTGAAGCGCACCCGGTGCGCCACGCCCAGCTCCCGGGCGCAGGCCTCCAGCCGCGGGCGGTCGTCGCCCACGCCGGCGATCACGTACCGGGCCTCGCGCCCGCTCCGGCCGCGCAGCAGCGGCAGGGCGCGCATCACCTGCTCGTGGCCCTTGTAACGCTCCCGCGGGTCCAGCCGCGACACGGTGAGCAGGACCGGGGCACCGCCGGGCGCCAGGTCGTCGCGCAGCCCCGGGTCCGGGGGCAACGCCGCCAGGGTCGGATCGTAGGTGTTGCTCAGCACCCGCACCCGGGACGGATGGACGTGACACCACGAAAGGAAGCGCTCGCGGGTGACCCGGCTCACCGCGGTGACCAGCGCGGCGGCGTGTGCCGCGGCACGGCCGGTCGGACCCGGGGGGCGCCACGCCTCCAGGCCGTGGAGCTGCAGCCACAGTCGCGCCCCCGCCGCCGCCGCCACCACCCGCGCCAGCGCGGCCATGTGCAGGTGGCCGCAGAACACCCAGTCCCAGGGCGCCTGCACGCCCCGCGCCAAGGCGGCGGCGGCAAAGGCGACGCGTCCGGGGCGCGGGCGCTCCTGGTGGATACGGCCCGGTGCCGGCGCCGGCCCGTGGCGCGCCAGCACGTGCACGGCGCCGATTCCGGGCGCCGCGTCCAGGGCCGTGAGCAGCTCCCGGTTGTAGGCCGCGATGCCGCCGTGGGCGCCGAAGCCGTCGCTCACCAGCGCCAGCACCCGCAGCCCCTCGCCCTGTGCCGCCCGCGTGCTCACGCCGCCTGCGCCACCCGTCGCGCCCACTGGCGCACCGCCGCCACGTGGGGCGGCAGGGCCGGCGCGGCGTTGTCCCGCCGGCGCCGCAGCCAGCCTTCCAGGGGCACGTTGAAGCCGGTGCGCGGGCGGCGGGTCACCGCCTCCGGCAGCGGACGCGCCGGCGCCCGCGCCAGCAGCGCCTTGCCGTCGGGTGCGCCGCGCCGCGCCAGCATCGGCGCCACGGACTCGAGCAGCACCCGGTCCACCAGCGGGGTGCGTATCTCCACCCCGTGGGCCATGCCGGCCCAGTCCGCGTCGCGCAGGAGCTGGTTGCGCAGGTAGCCCCCGGCCTCCAGCGCCATCACCCGCCCCCGGGCGCACCCCGGGTCCGGATCCAGCAGCGACGCCAGCAGGGCCATGGGCGCCAGGCGCTCGAGGCCCTCCCGGGCCGCGTCGGCCCCCATCAGGCCGGGGAGCTCCCAGGGCAGGAACAGGGCCCGGCGCAGCAGCCAGGCGCCGCGGTAGCTGCCACCCAGGGCGATCAGCCCGGCCACCTTGGGGTGCAGCCCGGCGGCCCGCACCAGGGGCCCCGCGGCGCGGCGGCTGGCCGCCTTGAGCAGCGGCACCCGCGCCGGCAGCGCCATCGCGCCGGCCAGCCACGGCACCTGCCGGAACGAGGGGTAGCCGCCAAGCAGCTCGTCGCCGCCCACTCCGGACAGCGCCACCTTGAGGCCCGCCTCGGCGGCAGCCCGGGCGGCGAACCAGGTGTTGACGCCGTCGATGCTGGGCTGGTCCATGGCCGCCAGCACCGCCGGCAGCTCGGCCTCCAGCTCCGCCGCGGCGACGCGGCGCACCGTGTGCGGCGCGCCGTAATGTCTGGCGCACGCCGCCGCCACCGCTGCCTCGTCCCGAGGATCTCCCGCGAACTCCTCGAAGGCCACGGTCAGCGCCCGCGGGCGCTGTCCCTGCTCGCGGGCCAGCGCCAGCACCGCGCCCGAGTCACGCCCCGCGGACAGGAAGACACCCACCGGCACGTCGGAGACGAAGTGCGCCGCCACGCTGTCCAGCAGCGCCGTGCGCAGGGTGCGCTGCGGATCCGCGACCGGGGGCGTGGCGGCGGCGCGGCGCAGCGCCGCCGGGAGGCAGAACCAGCGTCGCGGCAGCGCCGGTCCGGCGGCGCCCACCCGCACCAGGCCCCCGGCGGGCACCGCGCGCACCTGGCGATGCACGGTGAACGGCTCCGGCACGCTGCCCAGCAGCCAGTAGCCGGCCCAGCCGGCCGGGTCCGGGGTCAGGCGCAGCGCCGGATCCCGTGCCAGCGCCCTCACCTGGGAGGCGGCGCGCACCGTCCAGCCGTCGTCGCTGTAGTACAGGGGCTTGATGCCGTAGGCGTCCCGGGCCAGCAGCAGCTCGCCGGCTTCCGCGTCCCACAGGGCAAAGGCGAACATGCCCCGCAGACGATCGAGCATGCCCTCCCCGTGCTCCCGGTACAGGGCCAGCAGCACTTCGGTGTCGCTGGCGCCCCGGAAGGAATGGCCGCGCGCCTCGAGCTCGCGGCGCAGCCGCTGGTGGTTGTAGATCTCGCCGTTGTAGCTGATCACGCACGGGCCCCGCGCCATGGGCTGGGCGCCCTGGGCGCCCGGCGCGATCACCGCGAGCCGGGTGTGCGCCAGCGCCACGCGGCCGTCCGCGGCGTGCCAGGCCCCCTTCCCGTCCGGCCCGCGGGGCTCGAGCGCCGCGGCCACGCGGGCCAGCGCCGCCCGGTCCACCGGCGGCGCGGCGGGGTGATAGGCGAAGCAGGCAGCCAGGCCGCACATGGGGTCAGCGGGCGGCGGGCGGCCGCCCGACGGCCGTCAAGGCCTCCTCGAAGAACGCGACGGTGCGCGCCAGGCCCTCCTCGAGACCCACCCGGGGCCGCCAGTCCAGCAGCTCCTCGGCGAGGGTGGTGTCCGGGCGGCGCTGGCGTGGATCGTCCCCGGGCAGCGGCTCGTGGATCAGCGCCGAGCGGCTCCCGGTGAGCGCGATGATCCGCTCGGCCAGCTCGCGGATCGTGATCTCGTTGTCGTTGCCCAGGTTCACCGGGCCGGTCACGTCGTGGGGGGTGGCGGCGAGTCGCAGCAGCGCCTCGATGAGATCGTCCACGTAGCAGAACGAACGGGTCTGCATGCCGTCACCGTAGAGGGTGATGGGCTCACCCAGCAGGGCCTGCACGATGAAGTTCGATACCACCCGCCCGTCGTTCAGGTGCATGCGCGGGCCGTAGGTGTTGAAGATGCGCGCCACCTTCACCGCCAGGCCGTGCTGGCGCCGGTAGTCGAAGAACAGCGTCTCCGCGCAGCGCTTGCCCTCGTCGTAGCAGGCACGCAGGCCGATGGGGTTGACGTGCCCGACGTAGTCCTCGCGCTGGGGCGACACCTCCGGATCGCCGTACACCTCGCTGGTGGACGCCTGCAGGATGGTGGCCTTGGTCCGCTTGGCGAGTCCCAGCATGTTGATGGCGCCGTGCACGCTGGTCTTGGTGGTCTGCACCGGATCCACCTGGTAGTGCACCGGTGACGCCGGACAGGCCAGGTTGTAGATGGTGTCCACCTCCACGTAGAGCGGGAAGGTCACGTCGTGGCGCATGAACTCGAAGGCCGGGTGCTCGTCCAGGTGCGCCACGTTGAGCCGGCTGCCGGTGTAGAAGTTGTCCACGCACAGCACCTCGGCGCCGGCTGCCAGCAGCCGCTCGCACAGGTGCGAGCCGAGGAAGCCGGCGCCGCCGGTGACCAGGACGCGCTCGGGCGCGGGCAGCGGCCTCACGGCGCCGGCCTCGGCGCGGCCTCGCGCTGCAGCGTGGCGGCCGTCACGGCCAGCGCCAGCACCGCCACGAACAGCGTGGCGTTCGCCGGAACCTGCAGGTTGAAGTCGTACAGTCCGTGCAGCAGCAGGCTCGCGGCCGCTGCCGCGCAGCCCGCGGTGAGGGCGCGCGCCGGGCGGCTGCGCCGGCGCCGTGCCCGCTTGACGGCGAGGGCCAGCGCGCCCACCGCGGCAGCCAGGAACAGGGCCAGGCCCACGGCGCCGCTCTCGGCGAGGATCTCCAGGTAGTCGTTGTGCGCGTGCTCGTACATGGGGGTGCCTAGGGCCTCCGACTTGTATGCTGGAAAGACGATGGGGAAGGAGCCGGCGCCGGCCCCCGCCAGGGGGAAGTCGCCGGCCATGGCCAGCGTGGATCGCACCAGCTCGCCGCGATCGCTGTCGAGGCCGCGCGCGGCGAGCTTGGCGCCGAGGCTGCCCGGGCCGGCCCAGGCCAGGGCCGTCGCCGCGACGACCACCGCCGCCGCCACGCCACCCAGGCGCGTGAGGAGGGCCAGGCCCGGGCGGGGCGGCAGCGCCACCACCACCACCACCGCCAGCGCCAGGGCCAGGGCCGCCACGGCGCCGCGGGATCCGCTCCACAGGAGTGCCACCACCATCAGCGCCTGGGCACCCGCCAGCAGCATTCGCGGCGAGAGGACGAAGGCCAGCATGCGGCTGGCGGCCGCGTGGCCGGATGCCGGCAGGCCGCCGCCACCCCCCAGGCTCATGGCGAGGCCCACGCTCACGCACAGGGTCATCTCCAGCAGCCCGGCGAAGTGGTTGGGGTTCACGAACGTGCCGCTGGCGCCGCCGACGCCCTCCATCGGGCCGGCCGCCACCCAGCCGCTGGTGCGGGCCAGGGCCGTGGCGATACCGATCAGCGCCTGCACCGCGCCCACCGCCACCAGCACGACGCAGGCCTGACGCAGTCGGTGGAAGCTGTCGACGCACCACGGCACCAGGGCGAACAGCACCGCCAGGGAAGCCAGGTGGACCCCGCGGGCCGCGCTGGCGCCGCGGTCCAGGGACAGGGACGCGGCACCCTCCACGCCGGCAGCGCGCCACGCATCCCGCGCCGCGGGGCTGAGCACGTCCAGCAGCGGTCCGGGCAGGGGCAGCAGCTGCAGGAAGGTGAAGCCGGCGAAGGCCACCAGCAGGGCCGTCGGCCATGCGGCGGGGGCAAGGCGCGGCGCGACGCGGTGGCCGCGCCACAGGGCACACACCAGGACCGCAACGCCGAGCCCCAGGAACCCGGCAGCCAGCAGTGCCTGGGACCAGCCCCGGTTGCTGCCGAGGGGCACCGGCGCCCAGGCAAGCAGGACCAGCAGCGCCGCGAAGGTGGCGCCGGCGGCGCTCGCCGTGGGCGCGGCGCCCCGGTCGACCGGCTGCGCGATCATCCGCCGCGCCCGCCCGCCAGCGCCGCAAAGGCCTGCTGCTGCCAGGGCGCACGCAGGGCGCGGGACACCAGGTCCCCGCGGCCGTGGTGCAACGCGATCCGGGCCGCGTCGGCGAAGTGCACGCGGGAGTCCAGGAGCCGATCCAGGGACGCGCCGAGCCGCGCCCGGTCTGCCGCGTCCAGCGCGCGCCACTGGGCGAGGCCCAGCCACAGGTACTTGAGCTGCACCGCCGGCTCCAGGGGCGCCAGCGCGGCGCCGCGCTGCATCGCGGCGCGTGCGGCGTGGGCGTCGACGCCGAGCAGCATCCAGCGCTCCGCCAGCAGCAACCAGGCATGACCCCAGGTCGGGCGCGCCGTGATCGCCTCCTCGAAGCGGTCCGCCGCCAGGCGATGGTAGAACCGCGCGCGCGCCGAGCCCTGCCCGTGGCGCGCCGCGTGCCAGGCGAAGAAGCGCCCCAGGTCCAGGCGCTGCGCCCCGTCCAGGGGATGGGCGGCGACGGCGCTGCCCATGCGCGCCAGCAGGCGGCGCCGGGCGCGGTAGTCGCCCAGGGGCTCACCCCGCTCCCAGGCGGCCAGCGCCGAGCGCGGGCGCGCCATGGCCAGATCGGCGAAGGCCAGCGCCAGGGCCCACACCAGCAGGCCGCCGCACAGCGCCCCCGCGACCAGCATGACGGCGCGCTCCGGCATTCCCATCACGCCCCCCATGGCGGCCCGGCGGCGGCCGGCGTCAGCCGGACTTGCCGTAGTAGCCCCGGTAGACGTAATAGCGCCCGTAGCCTGAGTCGTCACCGTGGTAGTGGCGCAGGCGCCGGAAGTCCACCTGCTGCAGGATCACCCCCGCCGGGCGGATGCGGGCGCCGCTCAGGCGCTTGAGCGCCTCGCGTGCCAGCGCATGAGTGGTGCGCTCGCTCTGCACGGCGAGCACGGTGATGTCGCACTGATCCGCCAATACCACGCTGTCGCTCACCGGCAGCAGCGGCGAGCCGTCCACCACGACGTAGTCGAACCGGGACCTCAGCCGCTCGAACTCCGACGCGAAGCGCTGGGAGGAGATCAGCTCCAGGGGGTTGGGCGCCATGGTGCCGCCCGGCAGCACGAAGACCTGGTCGGTGTCCGGGTACGGCACCAGCGCGTCCTCGAGGGAGCACTGGCTGGAGATCACGTCGGTGAGCCCGCGGCGGCGCGGGTCGCCCAGCATCTCCGCGAGCCGTCCCTTGCGCAGATCCCCCTCCAGCAGCAGCGTGCGGCCGCGCTGGCCGAAGGACAGCGCCAGGTTGCTCGCGAGCGTGGTCTTGCCCTCGCCGGGCACCGCCGAGGTGACCAGGATGGTGCGCAGACGCTCGTCCACTCGCGAGAACAGGATCGCGGTGCGAATGTCGCTGATGGCCTCGGCGAAGGACGAGCGCGGCTCGTCGCGCACGCTCGACTCCACCGCGACGCGCTTCCAGGGCACCGCGCGCAGCTTCGGCACCATGCCCAGCACCGGCAGGCGCAGGATCGACTCCACGTCCTCCTTCACCTTGAAGGTGCGATCCAGCTGCAGGCGCAGGAAGGCGAGCAGCAGGCCCACCGCCAGCCCGCCCAGCAGCGACACCATGACCATGCGCTGCTTGTTCGGCCGGTAGGGCGCCGAGGGCGGCTGCGCCGGGTCGATGATGCGAACGTTGGTGACGTCGTAGTCGCCGGCCACGTCGGCCTGCTTGAAACGCTCCAGGAAGCTCTCGTAGATGCGCCGGTTCGCCTCCACCTCTTTCTCCAGGGCGTCCAGCTCGAAGGCCTTGCCGGAGAGCGCGCGCATCTCGCGCTGCTGCTCGTCGATGGCGCGCTGGAAGTGCTGCTCCTGGGCGGCGGCGATCTCGAACTCCTTGCGCACGCCCGCGGCCGCCTTGCGCAGCTCGCTCTGCAGCCGGCGCTCGGTGTCCTTGAGCTCCGCGCGCGCCGCGATCATCTTCGGATGCTTGTCGCCGTAGCGCTCGGCGAGCTCCGCCATGCGCCGCTCCTGGTCCTTGCGCTCGCGGTACGTGTCCGCCACCAGATCGCTGTTCACGAGGCCAGCGAGGGCCTCCAGGCCCGCGTCGTCGGCGCCGAGCTTGCTCACCTGCTTGTAGCGCAGCTCCGCCTCGCTGCGCCGCGTCTGCGCGCGCACCAGCTCGGCGGTGAGCGAGGCCAGCTTCGAGGAGACGATCTGCTCGCGGTTGTGGCTGCCCACCATGCCCTCGCGGGCCTGGAACTCGCGCAGCGCGAGCTCCGAGTCGAGCAGCTTGCCGCGCAGCACCTCGATGCGCTCGCCGAGCCAGCGCGTGGCCTGCTGCACGTTGCTCACCCGCGACTCGAGACCGAACTCGATGTAGGCCTCGGCCACTGCGTTGGCCACCCGCGCCGCGTGCTCCGGATCGGTGGACTCGAAGCTCACCACCAGCACCTCGCTCTCCTCGCCGCCGGACACCGACAGCGCACCCTGGATGGCTGCCGCGCGGCGGGTGCGCTCCGGGATCACCGGTGCCTGCGGTGGCTCGCCCGCTCCCTGGGGCAACCAGGCGCGCCAGTCCGGCAACCACTCGGTGCGGATCTCGCGCCAGGTGCCACGCACCTGCTGCCACCAGCCGGCGGGCGCGGTCTCCTCGTCCGACGGCGACGTGGCCGCCACGGGCCGCGCCGGCGCGGTGGCGTCGATCTTGTCCACCACCCGCTCTGCCACCGCGCGGCTGCGGATGATGTCGGACTGGGTCTTGAAGTAGAGCCAGTGCATCGGCGCGGAATCGAACTGGCCCATGGTGGTCAGCGACGGCTGCCCCACCTTCACCAGCAGCCGCGCCTCGGCGCGGTACACGGGCACGGCCGAGAGGGCGTTCAGCCCACCGATGACGCCGCCCAGCAGCGCGAGGCCCAGGATGCTCCACTTGTAGCGCCGCACCACCCGCAGTGCCTGCTCCAGGGACACACCCGTGCCGCGCGCCTCGTCCAGCTCGAAGGCGGGCGGCGGATCGGTCACCGGCCGCAGGGCCGGGCGCGGGGAGGCGCTGGATTCGGGTGCGTTCGCCACGACCGCTCCTAGTGTCCCGTCCCGCAGAAGCCTTGCGTTTCTCGCCGGCCCCCGCACCGCGTGGCGGCGTTGCGGCTCGTCGCAATAGCGACAGCGATTCCTCCTCGCCGCGCCTTGCCACGCGGCACGGATGGCTCGCCGAGAATTCGCAATCGATCTACGGGACGGGACACTAGAAGAAGCTCTCCTCGACGGTGATCACGTCACCGGGCAGCACCGGCGTGCCGGGCCCGGCCTCGCGCAGGGGGTCCGGCGACGCCTCGCGCACCACCGTCACGTCGTCCTTCGCGGCGCGCTCGGTGTAGCCGCCCGCCAGCGCCACCGCCTTCTCCACCGTCAGGCCCTCCACGTAGGCGTAGCCGCCGGGCGACGCCACCTCGCCCTTGATGAAGTACAGCTGGTTGCGCTCCACGTTCACCGTCACGTTGGGCTGCTTGAGATAGCCATCGGCGAGGCGATCCGTGACCAGGCGCTGCAGCTCCTTGCTGGTCAGGCCGGCCACGTGCAGATCGCCGAGCAGCGGGAAGGCGATGGTGCCGTCCGGGCCGACCTTCACGTCGGCCAGGCTGAGGTCCGGCTCGCGGTAGACCGTGACGCTGACCCGGTCGCCGGCGCCGATGCGATACGCGCCGGGGGTACCGCGTCCGGTCGCTGCCGACGGCGCTCCGGCGATGCCGATGGATTGGGAGAGCTGCAGGTCCAGCGGCCCGCCACCGGCCTGGGCCAGGGCCGTCGTGGGCGTCGCCCACGCGAGGGCCGCCGTGGCCAGCCAGAGCATGCGTATCGCCCACTGCCTGATGGTCTTCATGGGGCCTGGTCGGTTCTCGCCCGGACCACGGAAATCACCCGAGGTCGCCCGAAATATAGCCCAACCTTCAATGCGTTACCGGCCGGATCTCGTGGATCTTGATGAACGTCACAACTTTCGGTGGTGGCCGCCCCTCACCGCCCTGCCCCGCGGTCCAGGCGCGCATCGAATCCCACGAACACGCTGCCCGCCTCGAAGTCGCCGCCGGGGCTGGTGGAGCTGCGGCTGTCGTAGTCCCAGCGGGCGAACAGGTCGATCCAGCGGTTCATGCGGTAGCGCAGGCCCGCGTCCAGGGACAGGAACTCATCCTCGCCCGCGCCGGTGAAGCGCGCCAGGGTACGTTCGGCGCCAGCCTCCAGCCGCAGCCGCTCCGTGAAGCCGTGGCGCCAGCGCAGGCCCAGGGTGTCCGAGGTGGCCGTGGCGGAACCGCCACCGGCGCCGGTGAAGCCGCTCTCCGTCACGTCCCGCGTGGTGTAGGCGGTGACCTGGCTGTAGCTCCTGGGCGACCAGACGAGCCGGGCGTCCCACGTGAAGCCGCTCACGCCGGCGACGCCGGGGGCGTGGAAGTCCCGGTACCGCCGGCCCACCTTGATCTCGCCGCGGGTCTTCGCCGTGGCCTCCCAGGCAACGCCCGCGAGCGCCACGTACTCCCGCGAGTCCAGCGGCGAGAGCGGATCCAGGTAGTCGATCCACGCCCCGGACAGCTCGCTCACCAGACTGAATCGTGGTCCCAGGTTGTAGCGACCGGTGAGGGTGAGGGCGCGCTCGTCGAAATCGCGCGCCTGCTGGGCGTTGTTCAGATAGCGCAGGCCGCGCACGTCATAGCCCAGCCCGATCTGGCCGCGCGCGATGCGCCGCCCGAGCACCAGCTCGCCTCCCACGCGGTGCTCGCGCCAGCGGTCCGGCTCGCCCGACACCACCGGGCGCGACTCGAGCTCGCCCCGCGTGTCGCTGCCGAAGGCGAGCCCGCTCTCGAGGCGCGCCTTCAGTCGCCGCTCGAGATCCAGGTCGGCGCTGGCGAGGAGCTCGTGGTCGAAGCGGCTCTCACTGCCGATACGCTGGTAGTTCTGGAGATCCCCCTCGTAGCCCAGGCGCACGGCGTGGCGGCCGATGCTGCCGTCCAGCCAGACCCTGGGCTGCAGCACCACCACCGTGTCGCGGCGCTCCCCGGTGTTGCTGCGCAGGGCGTTGTCGTCGAACCGGATCCCGGAGGTGAGGCTCAGGGACAGGCCGCGCAAGCGTGTGGCACGCCCCTCGTCAGCCGTCGCCGGGCTGACGGGCGCCGGCCTGGCGGGTGCCGGGGCGCCCGTCGACTCCGCCAGGTCGTCGCTGAGGCGCAGGCGAATCCCGGTATCGACACGGCCGGGCTGGGCCGCCGCGCTCGCCGCGAGCCAGAGTGGCAGGCCCGCGAGCACCAGTCCCAGGCACCTGAAACGGACGCCACGCCACGGGCGCCACCTCCGATTGCCGGCCATTCACCACCCGCCGTCAGGCGCACCCCCTGCGGCACGCGTGGAGGGATGCTAAGGCATTTTGGCTGATTGAGAACAGATCCCTTTGTTTTTCCTCGCTTAATGGTTGGCCGGGCCTCTGCAGCCAGACGGTGCGGTGGCGGCACCTCGTCGGGGTGGGCGGGCGCTCGACAGCGGCGGGCACGCCACCGTGGATCGTCGCCCGGCCATCCCCGGGCTCCGGCAACCGGATCAGCTCGGGCTCGCCACCACCACCACCGGCAACCCGGGCGCACCGCCGCTGACCCCGCCGCTGACCCCGCCGCCACCGCCACCGGCGCGCGGCACCGCCGGCGGCGCCACCACCACGCTGGGCTCCGCGGGCTCGCCGGCGGCAGGCGGCGGCAGCACGTTGGGGTCGAAGGGATCCGGCGGCCCGGGCTCCGCCAGTGCCACGGGCGGCGCGTCGGGCGGCGCCACCGGCGGCACGATCTCTGCCGTGCCCTCGGTGACGACCTGGGGCGCCGGCGCCTCCGGTTCGGCGGTGACGAGGGCCGGCTCCGCGTCCTCCGGCCGCTCCAGGCCGCGTTTCAGGTCCTCGCACCGGCACAGGTACGCGCCGGCGGGCTCGCCGTCGGCGCCACCGGGCCCCAGGGCTGCCAGCATCAGCGGCTGCGGAATGGGCGTGCTGCTCACCCGGTACGCGTCCGCGCTGCTGCCGGGCGCCGGCGGAGTCACCTCCAGCACACGGCCCGGCGGCACGCCCGCGCCGCTGTCCGAGGCGCGCCCCGCGACCACGGTCACGCCGCGCCGCAGCTCGCAGACCAGGCAGCCCCCGTCCGCGTACCGCTTCACCTCGCCCTCGAACACCCCGGCTGCCGGGTCCCGCACCCAGGGCCGGATCTCGGTCGCACCGGCGCGCACCGAGAACACGCTGCCGGCGCGAAACGCGAAGCGGCTGCTGCCCCGGGTCAGCTCGAGACGCCAGGCGCCGCCGTCGCCCCGGGTCAACACGGCCTCGGCGCCACTGCACAGGATCACGGTGCTGCCGTCCGCCAGCCGCAGCAACCCGATGGCCTGCGGGCCGACGGCGATGCGCTCGCCGCCGGAGTAGGCGTAACTGCCGTCACGCACCGGGAAGCTGACGCCGTTCCAGGTGACGGTGGCGGTGCCCCGGGTGTAGAGCACACCGCTCACCAGGTGGGCGGGGCCCGCCGCCCCGGGGTCCGCCCCCGGCAGCGGCGCGTCCGGTGCCGCCTGGGCCAGCATGAGCCGCCGCTCCAGAAGTCCCGCCGACAGTGCCTTGCCGGGCTCCGCGGTGGCGCCCACCAGCCGCGCGACGAGCAGCACCGGCAGAGCCAGGGCCGCACACACCCCGGCCAGTCCCAGCAGGCGTGTGCGGGCACGGCCGTTCATCGCGGCGAGTGTAGCCGCCGGCGCCACGCCAGGCCTGCGGCTCCGGTCACGGATCCGTCGCCGCCGGCCCCCACCCCTCGGGTGCGCCCAGCAGCGTGCCCAGGCGGTCCCACCGGAACGCCGGCCCCGGGTCCGTCTTGCGCGACGGCGCCACGTGGCAATGGCCCGCCACCCGGCCCGGCGTGATCCCCGGGAAGCGCGTCATGAGGGCCGCCAGCACGCGGGCCAGGGTCCCGTACTGGGCCGCCTCGTAGGGGGTGTGGTCGGTCCCTTCCAGCTCGATGCCCACGGAGAAGTCGTTGCAGCGCGGGCGGCCGCGGAACCGGGACTCTCCTGCGTGCCAGGCGCGCAGCGAGAGCGGGACGAACTGCACGAGGGTCCCGTCACGTTCGATGAACACATGAGATGAGACCTTCAACCCTCGGATTTCATTGAAATATGGGTGTGCGTCCCAGTCCAGCCTGTTGAGGAACAGATCCCGCACCCAGGGTCCCCCGAAGACCCCGGGGGGCAGGCTGATGCCGTGGATGATGGCGAGATCCACCGCGGTGCCCGGCGGGCGTGCGTCGCAGTTGGGCGAGGACAGGCGCTCGGCGTCGGCAAACCACTCGCCCGCGGCGTCCAGGGCCGCGGGTGCCGCAGCGACCCCGGCGGGCGCGGCGCGGCTCATCCGCCCTGGCGCATCTGGCGCCGCGCAATGAAAATGCCGCGCTTCGCCACCATGTACACCCTGATGACCAGCGACGCCCCGCCACCCGCCGACCGCGCCCACCGCCGCCTGGGCGGATTCATGATCGCGGCGGCGTGGCTGGTGGTGATCGGCATCCTCGTCATGCTATTCGGCGGCCTGCTGGAGAGCCAGTACAACCCCAATCCGCAGCCGGTCAGCGAGGGCGCGGCCGGCGGCCCGGTGCGGGTGTCCCTGCGCCAGAACCGCATGGGTCACTACGTGGCGGGCGGCAGCATCAACGGTGAGCCGGTGGTGTTCCTGCTGGACACGGGTGCCACCCAGGTCTCGGTGCCGGCAGACCTGGCGGCCCGGCTGGGCCTGGAGCGCGGCGCGCCCATGGCGTCGCGCACCGCGAACGGCGTGATCACCACCTACGCCACCACCCTGTCCCGGGTGCAGCTGGGCGACATCGTGCTGCGCGGCGTGCGGGCCAGCATCAACCCCGGGATGCGGGGCGACGAGGTGCTGCTGGGCATGAGCTTCCTGCGCGAGCTGGAGTTCAACCAGCGGGACGGCACCCTCACCTTGATCCAGCGCCAGGCGGGTTGACCGCCGCCCACGGAGCAGCCCCATGGCAGCAACCCCCCGCCCCCCCGCCCCCCCTCTGACCCCCCAGTCCGACCCGCCGGGCCCCGAGGACATTGCACGCCTGGCGCGCCAGGCCCTGGCGGAGGACCTGGGGGACGGCGACCTGACCGCCGCGCTGATCCCGGCCACGGCCCGCTGCCGGGCGCGGGTGCTGACGCGGGAGGACGCGGTGCTGTGCGGCGCGGCCTGGTTCGATGCGGTCTACGCGCTGCTGGACCCCGGGGTGCGGGTTGACTGGGCGGCCGCCGACGGCGAACGGGTCCGCGCCGGACAGCCGGTCTGCACCGTGGAAGGACCGGCGCGGGCGGTGAACAGCGGCGAGCGCACCGCGCTCAACCTGCTGCAGACCCTGTCCGGCACCGCCACCGCCGCGCGCCGCCACGCGGACGCGGTGGCAGGCACCGCGACGGTGATCCTGGACACCCGCAAGACCCTCCCGGGGCTGCGCCTCGCCCAGAAGTATGCGGTGCGCTGCGGCGGCTGCGTCAACCATCGCATGGGGCTGCACGACGCGATGCTCATCAAGGAGAACCACATCACTGCCGCGGGCGGGCTGCGGGCGGCGGTGGAGGCGGCCCGCGCGGCGAATCCCGGCGCGCCGCTGGAGCTGGAGGTGGAGCGCCTGGATCAGCTGGACGTGGCGCTGGAGCTGGGAGTCACGATGATCATGCTCGACGACTTCACCCTGGCGGACATCCGCGAGGCGGTATCGCGCAGCCGCGGACGGGCACGCCTGGAGGTATCCGGCGGCGTGTCCCTGGAGGCGCTCGCGGAGCTGGCGGCCACCGGGGTGGACTTCATCTCCGTGGGCGCGCTGACCAAGCATCTGCAGGCGGTGGACTTCTCCATGCGGGTGGAGGACGCCACGCCCTGAGCCCTGGCACGGGCGGCGCCACCGTGCGGGATTCCGTGCCGGCTGCAGCGGTCCGATGCCGCTTGCATGCCGTTCTCCCTTCGTTCTATTCTCCCGCCGGGAGAACGAATACAGAACCGGAGGTGCCCCGCATGACCCCCGCCCGCTACGTGATGTGCGACCAGGCCCGGGACAAGCTGCGCGACATCATGCGCCCCCCCACGTCCCGCGGCACGTGGCTGCGCGAGCCCTCCTGGCTCGCGCTGGCGCTGCTGGTGGCCGCCTTCAACCTGCTCGCCGTCACCGCCCCGTGACACCGCGCCGTGACGCCGCGCCGGTGAGCCTCCGCCGCCACGGGAGCCTGCCGTGAGGCGCACGGCCCCGCCGCTGACCCGCCGCCAGCGGGAGATCCTGGATTTCCTTCGCCAGGAGGCCGCGACCTTCGATCATCCACCCACCCTGGACGAGCTGGCCGCCGCGCTGGGGATGCGCTCCCGGGGCTCCCTGCACAAGCAGGTGCAGGCGCTGGTGGACGCGGGCCTGGTGGAGCCCATGAATCGCACCCGACGGGGCGTGCGCCTCACCGCGGCGGCTGCCGCCGAGGACGGCACCCTGCCCCTGCTCGGGCGGATCGCCGCCGGCCGGCCCATCGAGGCGGTGGCGGGCAGCGAGCGGCTCGAGGTGCCCCCGGGACTGCGCACCCGGGACGACTGCTACGTGCTGCAGGTGCGCGGCGACTCGATGATCGAGGACGGCATCCTGGACGGCGACTGGATCGTGGTGGAGCCGAGGGATCACGCCGGCAACGGCGAGCTGGTGGTAGCCCTGGTGGACGGCGCGGAGGCCACCGTGAAGCGCCTGCTGCAGCGCTCCGGGGAGGTGGTGCTGATCCCTGCCAACAGCGCCATGGCACCCATTCACCTGGACCCGGCGCGGGTCACCATCCAGGGCGTGGTGGTGGGGCAGATGCGCCGCTACCGGTGAGCACTCTCACCGGCGCCGCAGTCACGGCGTCCCGGTGCCGGGCTGCGGCCCCGGCCGCCCGAGGCAGTAGCCCTGGGCGTAGTCCACCCCGATCTCTCGCAGCCGCTCCAGCACTGCCTCGCTCTCCACGAACTCGGCGATGGTCTGCTTGCCCATCACGTGACCGATCTCGTTGATGGACTTCACCAGGGCGAAGTGAATCGGGTCGTCGTCGATATCGCGCACGAACTGGCCGTCGATCTTCACGATCTCCACCGGCAGGTTCTTCAGGTAGGCAAACGACGAGAGCCCGGCGCCGAAGTCGTCCAGGGCGAACAGGCAGCCGTGTCGACGCGCTTCGGCCATGAACTGCGACGCATGCGCCAGGTTGCTGATGGCCGCGGTCTCGGTGATCTCGAAGCACAGCCGGCGCGACGCGGGCAGGGGTGTCGCCGCGAGCACCTCCAGCACCGCGTGCCGGAAGCGCTCGTCGCCGAGGGAGTGCCCGGACAGGTTGACCATCAGCATCACGCCTTCGGGCAGCGGCGCGCCCCCGCCGGGTGGAACGCCGCCCTGGAGCAGCCGCATCGCCTCGGTGCTCACCCACGTGTCCAGCCGCGCGGCGAGGCCGTAGCGCTCCGCGGCGCCGAGGAAGTCACCCGGATACACCACGGTCCCGTCGTCGGTGCGCAGCCGCACCAGCACCTCCCAGGCGTGCAGCTCGGCGTCGCCCTGCACCGCGCGAATGGGCTGGAACTCGAGGAAGAAGCGTTCGTCGTCCAGGGCCTGCTGCAGCCGCGTGACCCATTGCATCTCGCCATGCCGCTCGGCCAGCCGGGAGTCGTCCTCCCGGAAGACCTGGACGCGGTTGCGCCCCGACTCCTTCGCCGCGTAGCAGGCGCGGTCGGCCAGGCTCATGACGCCGTCGGGCCCCTCGCTCTCGGTGGTGATGGCCACCAGTCCGATGCTCACGCCCACGTTGAACGTGGCGTCGTGCCAGCGGAAGTTCAGGTGTCCGATCGCGTCGCGCAGACCCTCCGCGACGCGCCGCGCCTGGGCCAGGGTGCAGTTCACGATGAGCACTCCGAACTCGTCGCCGCCGAGCCGCGCCACCACGTCGCCCCGGCGCACGACGCCGGGCAGCGCCGCGCCGATCTGGCGCAGCAGCTCGTCTCCGGCCACGTGCCCGCAGGTGTCGTTGACCACCTTGAACTGATCCAGATCCAGGTAGCACAGCGCGTGTGCCACCTCGCCGTCGCGCGCCTCCTCGATGAGGTTGGCGAGGCGGCTCTCGAACTCGCGACGGTTGACCAGGCCGGTGAGGTCGTCGTGGCGCGCCTGATACGACAGCTTCTCGGACAGCGCCTGGGCCTCGGTGAGATCGCGCCCGCTCACCACCACGCCACGATCTGCCCCGCCGTCGCCGCGGTCCGGGTACATGGCAAACTCGATGAAGTGCCGGCTGCCCGAAGGCAGCTCGCACCACGCCTGGAAGCGCACGCCCTCGCCACCCAGGCAGCGCTCGAGCGGCTCTTGAAAATCGGCGTCGAACGCCGGCTCCCCGTGCACCGCGCGCAGCGGCGCGCCCACCACCGCGTCGCGCGTGCGGCCGTAAGCGTTCAGGTACGCGTCGTTCACGGCGCGCACGATCCCCTCGGCGTCGACGAAGGCCATGAGATCCGCGGTGGCGGCGACGATCTGCTCGTAGCGCCTGAGCGCACGCTCGGCCTTCGCCTTCTCGCGCTCGAGCTCGATGCGCTCGAAGGCGCGCTCGAGGGTGGCGCTCAGCTCGTCCGGGTGGAAGGGCTTGCGTAGATACGCGTACGCGCCCTGGCGCAGCGCCGCGATGGCCGTATCCACCGAGGCGTAGGCGGTGACGGCGATCCAAAGCACGTCCGAGTGGACGCCACGCAGCGCCCCCACCAGCTCGATGCCGTTCGCGCCGCCGAGGCGCACGTCCACCAGCAGCAGGTCCGCGGGCGACTCGTGCATGGCGGCCATCGCGGCGGCTGCGTCGCGCGCGACGCGCACCCGGTAGCCGTCCACCTCCAGCAGATCGGCGAGGCTGTCCCCGAAATCCGGATCGTCGTCGACCAGCAGGACCTGACGCATGCGCGGCAGCGTTCCCTCGGTCACGTGGCCCTTCAGGCCCGTGTCACGCGGCTGAGGATGTCGAGGAGGCGATCCGGGTGCACCGGCTTCTCGAGCACGCCGAGCAGCGGGTGGGCCGTGAGCTCCGCGAGCGCGGAAGCCTCCTCGTCGGCGTAGGCCGTCACCACGACCACCGCCGGCACGCGGCCGCGATCGGCCAGCGCCCGGACCACCTCGATGCCCGAGCGCGCTGGCATGCGCAGGTCCAGCACCAGCACGTCCGGGGACTGCTCGCGAACCCGTTGCAACGCCTGCTCGCCGTCGTGCGCCAGCACCGCACGATGACCCGAATGCTCCAGGGTCTGCGCGAGGCTGTGGGCGAAGTCCGGGTCGTCGTCCGCCACCACCAACAGGAGCCCACCGCAGCCGCGCTCGATGAGCGCCAGCAGGTGCTCCGGATCCAGCGGCTTGCTCAGCACGCGCCACGCGCCGACGCGCAGCGCGTCGTCGAGCAGCTCCTGCACCGCGTAGCCGGTCATCATGACCGCGCGCAGCGAGGGCTGGATGGCGCGCATGGCGCGCAGGCTTTCGACCCCGTTCATTCCCGGCATGGCCACGTCCAGCAACGCCATGTCGAAGGTTTCCGCGCGGCAGCGCGTGACGGCCGCGTCACCGCTCAGCGCCACCTCCACGCGGTGACCGGCAATTTCCAGGACCCCGGCCAGGCTCTCGGCGAAATCCGGATCGTCGTCCACGACCAGGAGCCGGCGAGGAATGATTCCGGTACTGCTTGACAACGGATGGATCCTCGCGCGTGTGCCCGCGGGGCACGACCCTGTTCCGTGCGGCAAGCCTATCATTGCTCGCGCGGTGCGGTGGCGGCCGGTTCTTCCTGCCCGCACACGGCGACCGGTGCCGGCACCACCAGCGTGATCGTGCAGCCGGTGCCCGGCGCACTGTCCACGTCGACGCGCCCGCCGTGACGTTCCAGCACCTGGCGCACGATGGCCATGCCCAGCCCCACGCCGAAGGGCTTGGTGCTGAACAGAGGCTCGAACAGCTGCGTGGCCACCTCGCCGTCCATGCCCGGGCCATCGTCGATGACGTGGATCTGCAGGTCGCCGTGCTCGATCCGGGTGGCCACGCGCACGCGACCCCCGGATCCGCCGCTGCCGGTGATGGCCTCGAAGGCATTGTCCAGCACGTTGCGCAGCGCGCGCCGAAGCCGCTCGCGATCGATGGGGATCCGCGCCTCGGTGGCGAGGTCCCGCTCGACGCGCACGCCCTGCGGCGGCGGCTGCTCGTCGAGGATCTCCGCGACCCACGGGTCGATGGCGGTGTGCCTGCGATCCAGATCCTGGATGCGGGAGAAGTCCAGGAACTCGCCGATGATGGCGTCGCAGCGTGTGACGCCGCGCTCGGCCATGGCGAGGGCCCGCTCGAGGCGCGCATCGGGCGCATCCTGCAGCCGGCGCACCAGCGCGAGCGCGTTGCGCACGGTGCCGAGGGGGTTGCGCAGCTCGTGGGACACGCTGCCCGTGAGCTGGCCGAGCGCCGCGAGCCGCTCGGCGCGCACCAGGCTCGCCTGGGCGGCTTCCAGATCCGCGGTGCGCTCGGCCACCAGCTCCTCGAGCCGGTCCCGGTGCTTCACCAGCTCCGCCTCGCTCGCGGCGCGCAGGGCGATCTCGCGTCGTGCGGCCTCGTACAGCCGCGCGTTCTCGATGGCGATGGCCGCCAGGTCCGCGTAGGTGCAGAACACCGACACGTCGTCGTCCTGGAAGTGGCGGACGTTGTTGCCGAAGGCCGCGAGGACGCCGACGAGCCGGCCCTCGTAGCGCACCGGGGCGCCCATGAAGGCGTGCACCTGCTGCTCGCCCGCCATGGCCCGGTTCTCGGGCGTCAGCAGCGCGCTCGCGGTCAGGTCCGGGACGGCCAGCGGCTCGCCCTGCCGGGCGACGTGCCCGCTCAGGCTCTCGCCGATGGCGAGCCGCGGGCGCACCATCAGCGACGGCGCGATGCCGTAGGTGCTGCGCAGCACCAGCATGCCGTCCTCCAGCAGGCGCAGGCCCGCGCCGCCCAGGTCCAGCAGGATGGTGGCCTCGCGGGTGATGTCGGCGAGCGTGGCCTCGAGCCCGAGACTGTCCACCACGCTGGTGCTGATGCGCGCCAGGGCCTGCAGCCGCGCCGCCAGCCGCCGCGACTGGTCGTACAGCCGCGCGTTGCTGATGCTGATGGCGGCCTGGTTCGCGAACGCCTGCAGCAGGTCGACCTGCTCCTCGTCGAAGACGTGGCGCTCGCGGGTGAAGATGGAGAGCCGTCCGAAGACCTCGCCGTCGCGCCCGATGAGGGGCAGCAGCGCGCAGGAGACCAGCCCCTCGCTGCGCGCCCAGTCCTTGCGCACGTAGCGGGGATCCGCGATCAGGTCCTCGCTCACGGCGGCGCGACCCGTGGCCTCCACCTGGGCGGCGAGCCCGGTGCCCGGTGCCACCGGCACCGGGTCGTTGCCCCTGCGCAGTCCGATGCTGCCCATGAGCGTTCGCGCCGTGCCGCGCTCGCCGCGCGCCCAGACGCGGCCCGCGGCGCCGGGGATGATGATCTGCACGGCCTCGAGCACCGCACGCACCACCTCGTCCGGGTCCAGCGTGCCGCTGATCCGCCGCGTGGTACGAGCGAGGGTCGCGAAGTCGCGTGTCACGGCCATGGGGCAGTCTCGTTTTCGGCGCCTGGCGCCATGGCGGGGCGGCCCGCGTGGCCTCCGCCGCCCGGCGCCCCTTGCCGGCCATCGCCGTGCTCGGACGCGTCAAAGACCTTAGCAGAGGCACGGCGTGCCCGACAGCGCGCCGCCCTGGACGACCGCGGGCCCCTCCGCGAAGATGGCGGCGACCCCCCGATGCAGAGTACAGCGCTTGACCGCGAAGCCCCGCGAGGAGATCCGCCTCGAGTCCCTGCACAAGTCATTCGGTGACAACCCGGTGCTGCGGGGCATCGACCTGTCCGTGGAGAGCGCGTCCGTGCTCGCCGTGGTGGGGGAATCAGGGTGCGGCAAGACGGTGCTGCTGAATCTGATCCTGGGCCTGCTGGTCCCGGATTCAGGTCGCATCCTCGTGGCGGACCACGAATCTCGCGGCGCGCCGCTGCGCGACGCCGCGACCCTGGGGGCGCGCGCGCTGGAACGCCTGCACGGGCACTGGGGCGTCGTGTTCCAGCGCAACGCCCTGTTCTCGGGCAGCGTCCTCGACAACATCGCCCTGTGGCTGCGCGAGACGCGGGAGCTGGACGAGGCTGCGGTGCGCGCCGTGGCACGGGACGTGCTCGAGGCCGTGGGTCTGCCCCAAGACCGGGAGTTCCTCGCGCAGGCCAGCGAGCGCCTCTCCGGCGGCATGGCGAAGCGTCTCGCGGTGGCCCGGGCGCTGGCCATGGATCCAGCGGTGATCTTCTACGACGAGCCGACCACCGGTCTCGATCCCGTGAGCGCCGGCCAGATCCACGAGCTCATCCACGCCACCCAGCACCGCCCCGGTCGTGGCGGCCGCCCCCGTACCTCCCTCATCATCACCCACGACAAGGATCTCCTGGCCCGGCTCGAGCCGCGCGTGCTGATGCTGCACGAGGGCTGCGTCCTGTTCGACGGCGCGTACCAGGCGTTCCACGCCGCCGATCACCCGGCCATCCGTCCCTACTTCGAGCTGATGCCGGTGCTCAACCGCCGGGACGTGGTCCCCGCACGGGCG
Source organism: Gammaproteobacteria bacterium (assembly GCA_041593595.1). Classification (GTDB taxonomy): domain Bacteria; phylum Pseudomonadota; class Gammaproteobacteria; order HK1; family HK1; genus JBFHNV01. The sequence goes on along the minus strand of JBFHNV010000025.1, from coordinate 9,609 downwards.
TGACGCTATGCTCGGCGCCGTGGCCGCAACCCCGTCCCTGACGCCACGCCGCCCGTCGCGCCGTGCGGCCGCCGTCACTCTCGCGACGGGCCTGCTCGCGACGCTCGCGCTGGCACCGTCCAGCGTCCCGGCCGGCGTCGGTCCGCTGGTGGCGGTGGCGGCAAACCTCACCACTGCCGCCGAGGCGATTGCCCGTGCCTTCGAGGCCGACACCGGGATCGCGCCGCGGCTCAGCTTCGGCTCGTCGGGGAACCTGGCCCGGCTGGTGATGCGCGGCGCGCCGTACGAGCTGTTCCTGTCCGCGGACGAGGACTTCCCGCGGCGGCTGCAGGCGGCGGGGCATACCCTCGACGAGGGCGTGCGCTACGCCACCGGCGCCCTCGCCCTGTACCTGCCGCCCGGATCGCCGGTGGCGCCGCCGCCGGTGAGCGGCGACAGCGGTGCCGCCATCACCACTGCGCTGACGCATCCGGGGCTTCGCCGCCTGGCCATGGCCAACCCGGAGCACGCGCCCTACGGCCGCGCGGCGCGCGAGACGCTCGAGCACCTGAAGCTGTGGCGTGCCCTCGAGAACCGGCTGGTGCTCGGTGAGAACGTGGCCCAGAGCGCGCGCTTCGCCCTCACCGGCGACGTGCAGGCTGCGTTGCTGCCGCTGGCCCTGGCGCTCGCCCCGGAGCTGTCCGGCGGGCGCCACGTGGACGTGCCCGGCCACTGGCACGCGCCGCTGCACCAGCGCATGGTGCTGCTGAAGGGCGCCGGCGCGGCCGCGCGGCGCTTCCACGACTACATGCTCGGGCCCGTGGCCCGCGCCATCCTCGCGCGCCACGGCTACGGTCTGCCGCCGGCGCGGGACTGAGACCGGCACGCGTTGGACTTCGACGCGCTTGCCCTGTCGCTACGCCTTGCCGCGTGCACCGCGCTGGTGCTGCTGCCGGTGGGAATCGCCACCGCGCGACTGCTCGCCTGGTCGCGCTTCCGCGGCCGCGGGCTGCTGGAGGCCGCGCTCACGGTGCCGCTGGTGCTGCCGCCCACGGTGCTCGGCTACTACCTGCTGTCCGGCTTCGACGCGGCAGCACCGCCAGCCCGCCTGTGGCACGCCCTCACGGGTGGCAGCCTGAGCTTCAGCTTCGCCGGCCTGCTGCTCGCCTCCGTGATCGCCAACCTGCCCTTCGCGGTGCTGCCCATGCAGCGTGCCTTCGAGGGCATTGCCCGCAACGTGCGCGAGGCGGCCTGGTGCAGCGGACTGTCGGCGTGGCGCACGCTGCTCGCCATCGAGCTGCCGCTGGCGTGGCCCGGGGTGCTGTCGGCCATGGTGCTCACCTTCGCCCACACCATGGGCGAGTTCGGCGTGGTGCTGATGGTGGGGGGCAACATCCCCGAGGAGACCCGCACCCTGTCCATCGCCATCTACGACCGCACCCAGGCCTTCGACGATCGCGCCGCGGGCATCATGTCCGCGGTGCTGCTGGGCTTCTCCTTCGCCGTGGTGTGGAGCGTGTACCTGCTGGACGCGCGGACACGGGGCCGCCATGGCTGACGCCGGCGGCGAGGGCCTGGAGGTGCGCCTGGCCCAGGCCGGGCCGATCCCGCTGGGGGTGTCCTTCGCCTGCCCGCCGGAGTCGCTGCTGGCGCTGGTGGGTCCCTCGGGCAGCGGCAAGACCACGGTGCTGCGCGCCATCGCGGGGCTGTACCGGCCCGTCACCGGTCGCGTGCGCTGCGCCGGCGCCACCTGGCTGGACACGCAGGGCCATGTCTTCGTCGCGCCCCAGCGCCGCTCCGTGGGGCTCGTGTTCCAGGACTACGCCCTGTTCCCGCACCTCTCGGTCACCGGCAACGTGCAGACCGCGCTCGGGCACCTGCCCCGGGCGCGGCGCGCGCGCCGGGCGAGCGAGCTGCTCGAGCGGGTGAACCTCTCCGGTCTCGAGCGGCGCCGCCCCGCGACCCTGTCCGGCGGCCAGCAGCAGCGGGTGGCCATCGCCAGGGCGCTGGCCCGGGACCCGGCAGTGCTGCTGCTGGACGAGCCCTTCTCGGCGGTGGACCAGGTGACGCGGCGCAAGCTGCGTCGCGAGCTGGCCCAGCTCCGGGGCAGCCTGCGCATCCCGGTGGTGCTGGTCACCCACGACCTGGAGGAGGCCGGGATGCTGGCCGACCGCATGTGCATCCTGCACCACGGGCGGAGCCTGCAGGAAGGTCCGCCCCACGAGGTGATGTCGCGCCCGCGCAGCGTGCAGGTGGCGCGGCTGGTGGATCTGCAGAACGTGTTCGAGGGCGTCGTCGCCGGCCACCAGTCCGATCCGCCCCTGACGCGGGTGCGCTGGCTCGGTCACGTGCTCGAGGTCCGGCACCAGCCGGCGTTCGCCGCCGGCGCGGCGGTGTGCTGGGTGATCCCGGGCGCCGGCGTCATCCTGCACCGCCGCGACCGCCCGTCCCGGGGCGAGCGTGAGAACCCGGTGGCGGGCCGCGTGGACAGTGTCGTGGTGCTGGGCGACACCACCAGCGTGGCCCTGCAGGTGGACGGGTCGGGCGGGGCCCGGATCAGCTTCCCGGTGCCCACCCACGTGGCGCAGCGCAACGGGCTCGCCGCGGGCGTGAGCGCGAAGGTGTCGCTGCGCGCCGAGGCGATCCAGATCATGGACTGGGAGGCGCCCGGGGAGGGAGGATGACCCGGGCCGCGGCGTGACGGCGCGCCGCGTCCGCGAGACGCGGTCCCACCCCCCGACGCAGGCGCCGAGCAGCTTGACCCCCTGGCACAGCAAGGACGCGGCAGCAGCGCTCGCCGAGCTCGGCAGCGACGCGAAGGTGGGACTCGGCAGCGCCGAGGCAGCCGCGCGCCTCGCTGCCCACGGACCGAACGAGGTGGCCCTGGAGGCGGGCCGCGGGCCGCTGCGGATGCTGGCCGCGCAGTTCGCCGACGTCATGATCCTGGTGCTGGTGGTCGCCGCGATCGTCTCCGGGGTGCTCGGCGAGATCGTCGACACCGTCGCCATCCTCGTCATCGTGCTGCTGAATGCGGCGGTGGGGGCCGGCCAGGAGTACCGGGCCCAGCGCGCCATCGCCGCGCTCAGGCGCATGGCGGCGCCCCGCGCGCGCGTGGTGCGCGACGGGGCCGACCGGATCGTCTGCGCGCGCGAGGTGGTGCCGGGCGACCTGGTCCGCATCGAGGCCGGCGACGTGGTGCCCGCCGATCTGCGGCTGCTCGAGACCTCCGACCTGCAGGTGGACGAGTCGGCGCTCACGGGCGAGTCGCTGGCGGTGGACAAGGCGAGCCACGCGCTGGACGCCGCGGACGCGCCCATCGCCGAGCGGAGCAACATCGCCTTCAAGAGCACGTCCGTGGTGCGCGGCCGCGGCACCGGCGTCACCGTCGCGACCGCCGCGGCCACCCAGATCGGGCACATCGCGGAGCTGCTGCGCAGCGGGCGCGAGACCCGCACCCCCCTGCAGGAGCGCCTGGCGCGATTCGGCCGTCGCCTGGCGCTGATCATCCTCGTCATCTGCGCCGTGGTCTTCGGCGTGGGGCTGCTGCAGGGCCAGCCGCCGCTGCTCATGTTCCTGACCTCGGTCAGCCTGGCCGTGGCGGCGGTGCCGGAGGCGTTGCCCGCCGTGGTCACCATTTCCCTGGCGCTGGGCGCGCGCAAGCTCGCGCGGCAACGCGCCCTGGTGCGCCGGCTACCCGCCGTGGAGGCGCTGGGATCGGTGACCTACATCTGCTCCGACAAGACCGGCACGCTGACGCAGAACCGCATGACGGTGAGCGCGGTGGAGACCGCCGAGGGCAGCCACGAGACGCTGCCCGGCGCGGACGCGGGGCCCCTGTGGCAGCGCGTCGGCGAGACGATGGCCCTCAACAACGACCTGCCGCCCGGCGACGTCGCGGCCGGCGACCCGACGGAGCGCGCGCTGGTCGAAGCCGCCGAGGCGGCGGGCTTCCGCCGCGACGAGCTCGGGCGCCAGCTGCCCCGGGTGGCCGACGCGCCCTTCGACTCGACGCGCAAGCGCATGACCACCGTGCACCGCCGGGAACACGGCGCCGTCGTGCTGGTGAAGGGCGCGCCGGAGGAGGTGCTCACACGGTGCGCCGCGGCGCTCACCCGCCACGGGCCAGCGGCGCTCGACCGGGCCGCGTTCCTGGCACGAGCCGATGCGCTGGCGCGGCAGGGCTACCGCGTGCTCGCCCTTGCCACGCGCGAGCTCGACGCGCCGCCGGACGCACCCCCGGCATCCCTCGAGCGGGAACTCACCTTCCTCGCCCTCGTGGGGATGACGGATCCGCTGCGCCCGGAGTCGGCCCAGGCCGTGGCCGACTGCCGCACCGCCGGGATCGTGCCGGTCATGGTCACCGGCGATCACCCGGACACCGCGCGGCGCATCGCCGCCGACCTCGGCATGGACGGGGACGGCGACCGCCTGCTGGGCGCGAAGGATCTGGCCGCGCTGTCCGACGCGGCGCTGCGCGAGCGCGTGCGCCATGTGCGCGTGTACGCCCGGGTCGATCCGGAGCAGAAGATCCGCATCGTGGAGGCGCTGCAGGACTCCGGCGAGTACGTCGCGATGACCGGCGATGGCGTCAACGACGCCCCGGCGCTCGAGCGCGCCGCCATCGGCGTCGCCATGGGCAAGGGCGGCACCGACGTGGCGCGGGAAGCCGCCGACATCGTCCTCCTGGACGACAACTTCGCCACCATCGTCTCCGCGGTGCGTGAGGGCCGGCGGATCTACGACGACATCCGCAAGTTCATCAAGTACACGCTGACCAGCAACTCCGGCGAGGTGTGGACGCTGTTCCTCGCACCGCTGCTCGGGCTGCCCATCCCGCTGCTGCCCATCCAGATCCTGTGGATCAACCTGGTCACCGACGGGCTGCCCGGTCTCGCCCTGTCCGCGGAGCCGGCGGAGCGGGACGTGATGCGCCGGCCGCCGCGGCCGCCCGGCGAGAGCGTGTTCGCCCGCGGCCTGTGGCAGCACATGCTGTGGGTGGGGCTGCTGATCGGCGGCCTCGCGCTCACCGCCCAGGCCTGGGGCCACGGCCGCGGCGTGGACTACTGGCAGACGATGGTGTTCACCACGCTGGTGATGGCGCAGCTGTTCCACGCCCTCGCCATCCGCTCGGACCGCGACAGCCTGCTGCGCCGCGGCCTCGCCTCGAACCCGCTGCTGCTCGCCGCGGTGCTGCTGACCCTCACCGCGCAGCTCGCCATCATCTACGTGCCGGCCCTCCAGCCCGTCTTCAAGACGGCGTCGCTGCCGCTGCCGGACCTCCTGGGCTGCATTGCACTGGGCGCGGTGACGCTGGTGGCGGTGGAGGCGGAGAAGTGGCTGGTTCGCCACCGCGGGCTCTACGCAGGCGCGGATCACGCGGGCCCGACCTGACGCAACGCCGGACCGCCATCCGGCACCGCCGGGCGGCACCGTGCGGCAGCGGCGAGCCGCGCGGCGCGTTCAGCCCCCCGCGGCGGGCTCGTCCGCGGACAGGCGTGCCACCACCGGGCTCACCAGGCGCCGGTAGTCCTGCCACGCGAGACGCATGATCTCGCTGTGGGTGCCCGCGTTGAAGGCGATGCTGTCGTTGGCGGCGAGGGCCTCGTCCACGTACACGGGCTGGTCCCACAGGTTGCCGAAGGGGGGCATGGCGCCCACCTCCACCCCCGGGAACAGCCCCCGGAACTCGTCCTCGCCGGCCAGCTCCGCGCTGTCGGCGTCCGCCACCTTGCGCAGCAGAACCAGGTCCACCCGGTCGTCGCCGCGCAGCACCGCCATGGCCATGCGGCCGTCGAGCTTGACCATCACGGTCTTCGCGAACTCGTGGCCGGACACATGGGCGGACTGGGCGGTCTCCTGGGCCGTGTAGGCCACCGAGTGCTGGATCGTCACGTACTTGACCTTGTTCTTGTCCAGGTGGGACTTCAACGTCTTCACCGGCATGGCTCGTCCTCCCCGAGTGCAGCCCGGGTAGAGCCTACTGCGCGAGAGAAAGCCCCGCTTGACGCGGATCAGCGCGGCCACCGAGCGGGGCCGCCGCGGCAGGCCGTCGCGGGCCGCTCAGTCGCCGGAGTCGTTGTCGTGGCCGGGCGTTGCGTTTCCGGCCCGACGCTGCTGTGCCATGCGGAGCTGGTCCAGCAGCACCGCCAGCTTGCCCTCGTCGCGGGGCACCAGGTTGCAGCAGCCCGCGATGAGGCCCAGCAGCAGCCACTCGTCAGCGGGTGCGGCGTCGCTGTCGGCGTGTGGTTCCATGGCGGCGACGGTATCCGGCACGTCACCGCCGGTCTGTGGAAAATCGCACCCGCGTGTGTAGGCCGCGGTCGACGGTCTCGCGGATCGCCACGGTTGCGCGCGGGTGCCCGCCCCCGGGGCGGGAACCCGCACGCATCATCTTCGCGTGTCCGTGCGCCGGCCCGGCATCGGCCTCACCGGCCGTGCATGGCGAGATCCCGGTCGCTCAACCTCCAGTCCTGCAGCAGCTCGACGACCGCCACCACCGCCACCAGGGTGCCCAGCGCCAGGTGCGACGTCATGAGCAGGCCGCTGGCGGCGTAGCCGAGGACGAAGGGCGAGGCCACCAGCCAGAGGCCGAGCAGCAGCTCGAGGCCCTCCTCCCAGCGCCGCAGGTCCACGAGCTCGAGCGCGCCCAGGGCGAGGACGAGGGCGCCGGTGAGCCCGGTGTTGATCAGCACGGCGGGATTGTCGCCGTGCCCGCCCAGGGCCGGCGTGAGCACGATGAGAATGCCCAGCAGCATGCCCAGGCAGTCTTCCCAGGTACGGTGAATGTTGAAGTAGCCAACGCGTGCCATGGCAGTGTCCTCCGATGAACGGGGCCAGGGCATACGTCAACGGCGCGGAAGGCCTTCGCACGTTCATGCCGGAGTACCTTCCGGGCACGTCGGTGCGTATGTCGCAGTGCAAGGATAGGGCCGCGGCGTGGGCCGGACGCGACATTACCCAAAGATAATCTGCCGCCGTTGCCGCCGTCGTGCTGCAGTGCAGCAGTACGGCAACGATGCCGCCGCGGTGTCATTTGGCACGCTAAGCTTTGTCATCGGGTTCCTAGTATTGGCGCCGACCGCCCGGTCCGGGACCCGCGCACCGCCGCTGGCAGGAGGTGTGACCATGAGCAGGCCGAATCCCGTCAGGCACGAGGCCGACGTCATCCCCCACGGGGAGCGGCGGCGCAAGACCGATCGCTACGACGAGATCTCCGTCGCCGAACGGCATCTGTTCACCTTCCTGCGCTCGGACTACCTGACCGAGCCGTTCAACATCGAGGAGGTGGGTGCGCTGCTGCGTTACGCCTCCGAGCAAGGTATCGATTGCAACGGCCTGCTGGCCGAGCTCTACGATGCGGTCGCCGCGTACAAGGCGGAGCGGGTGGTGCGCACCGGTCGCGTGGTGCTGGAGAAGTACACCCGGCTCTGCGCCCTCACCCACCCGGTGACCGGACGCAACGTGCTGTCCGCCGCCGACATCTTCGGGGCCACGAAGTTCTTCATGCTCACCACGTTCGTCATCTTCGTGGCGAGCGTGTTCCTGCTGGCCATCGGACTGTGGATCCGCAACGAGCCGCAGCCGGACGACGACTACTGGGTCTTCTCGGCGCAGTTCGTGCACTACTACCTGCCCTTCTTCACGCCCTTCTTCTGGGGTGCGCTCGGCTCCTGCGTGTTCATCCTGCAGCGCATCAACGACGAGGCGGCGTCGCTCACCTTCGACTCCTTCCGGTTCAAGGGCTGGCTGTCACGCGCCCTGCTGGGCGCGGTGCTGGGCGGGACCATCACCTACATCATCGACCCGGCCGCGTTCGATCGCGTGGAGATCAGCTCGACCACCTTCGCCTTCCTCGCGGGCGTCGGCACCAAGGCGGTGTACGGGGGCCTCGAGAAGATCGTGGAGCTGGCGGTGGAGAAGATGAACCTCGCCTCGCTGAAGCCGCAACGGGCTCGCGACAACGGCGTCACCGCATTCCTGGCCCAGGAGCTCGGCAACACCCCGCCGGAGGACACGGAGAAGCGCAGGGTGCTGGCGACGCTGCTGGAGCGCCAGCCCGGCGGCGGCGAGAAGTAGGCCATGAAGACGCCGCGCCGCGCCCCGCGTCTCCTCGGCGCGGTGCTGTGCGCCGCGGTCCTGCTCGGGTCCGCGCACCGGTCGGCCTGGTCCGGGGAGCATCTGCAGATCCACTACATCAACGTGGGCCAGGGCGGAGCGACCCTCATCATCGGCCCCGACGGCACGACGATCCTCTACGACTTCGGGGACGTGGGACGCGGCAAGGACATCGCCGACTTCATGCGCGACGTGCTGCACATCCGGCCGGAGGCGGGCATCGACTTCGCCATGGTGAGCCACCGCGACCAGGACCACTACGGCGGTTACGTGGACGTCATCGACGCCGGCTACGACGTGCGGATCGCGAACTTCGGCTCTGGCAGCAACAAGTCGGAGACCCGCCGGATGCGCGAGACCTGGCTCGACCCGGCCGCCCGGCGCACCACCGCGGGCGCCGTGAGCCCGATCCCCGTGGGTCTGCGCATTCCGCTCGGCAACGGCGCCATGGCCTACGTGGTGGCCGCCAACGGCCGCATCCACGGCAGCACCGAGCGACTCCCCTACGCGCGCCACGAGAACGACCGCTCCATCGTGCTGTACGTCAAGTATCGCGAGTTCGACTACATCCTGGACGGGGCGCTCGGCTCGGGGCCGGAGGAGTGCACCCAGCACCAGACCTCCCAGCGCAACTTCCAGGCGCCGGTCGCCCGTGCCCTGATCGCGCTCGGCTGGATGGACCCGGTGCACGGGGTCGACCTGATGCACGTGGCCAACCACGGCAGCGAGAGCAGCACGTCGGCGGAGTACTTCGACCTGGTGCGCCCGGAGGTGGGTGTGATCAGCGTGGGGCAGCGGCAGGGGAAGTTCCGCCACCCGCGGGCGGACGTGGTGGAGAAGGTGCTGCTGCAGACGGACGGCGACCCGGCGGGATGCGTGCGGGCACCGCCGTTGCGGGCGCTGTTCCAGACCGAGGACGGACTGCCCGGCGCCTCCTCCACCGGCGAGACCAGCGTGCGCGGGCGCGTCATCGGGGACATCTCCATCACCACCGACGGCCGGCGGGACTTCCGGGTGCGTGGCTCGGGCAGGACGGCGAACAACCGGCACGACGACGTGCTGCGTGGACAGGGCTGGTGCTTCCCGCTGGACAGCGTGCCGGTGGAGGTGGTGGCGCAGGCGTGCAACGACAGCTGATGCGGATGCACGGGACTTCTCGCCCTTCGCACCGCGCGGCGCATTCGTGATCGGTCAACGGCACTCCCAGGGGCGGCCGGCCCGGCACGGGCCGGCCTTATCCGAGCACGGCGGCGGTGACGCAATGCAGCACGTGACCGGCCACGCCCGTGGGTGCGACAATGCAGGCATCCACGCGCCATGCCCCGGAACTCGGCTCGACGACCCGCAGTCGAAGCACCACAGCTCGCGAACGAGCGGCAACACGGCCAGTTGACGGTCGCTGCCCAGGAGGTGGGACGTGGACCTCGCAATCGAAAGCCAGCTCAGCCGTTTCGCACGGACGAACCATCTGGTGGGTCTGACCGCACCGTCCCTGAAGGCCATCGTGGACGGCGC
>JBFHNV010000024.1:0-39303 GCA_041593595.1 Gammaproteobacteria bacterium | reverse complement strand
GGCCCCGGCCCCGGTTCCGGCCGAGGGCTGACGGGCCGGCCCGCCGCGACGGCGCGGGCCGCGACGCGATGTCCGCCGGAGAGGGGGCCTCCGGGGAGGGGGCCGGGCAGGGCCAGACCCGGCGGCGCGTGGTCATGGGGCGCATCGGCAGCGCCCACGGGGTCCGGGGCTGGCTGCGGGTGCAGCCCTTCACGGAGACGCCGGACGGCCTGCTGGCCTTCCCGCGCTGGATGCTGGGCCGGCGGGGCGAGTGGCGCGAGTTCGCCCTCGTGGAGGGGCAGGTGCACGGCAGCAGCCTGCTGGCACGCCTGGCGGGGATCGCGGACCGGGACGCCGCCGATGCCCTGCGCGGGAGCGAGGTCGCCGTGTGGCGCGACGAGCTGCCGACGCTCGCGCAGGACGAGTACTACTGGTCCGACCTGGAGGGCCTGGAGGTGGTCACCGGGGAGGGCGTGGCGCTGGGAACGGTGGAGCGCCTGTTCGCCACCGGCGCCAACGACGTCATGGTGGTGCGGGGCGAGCGGGAGCGGTTGATCCCCTTCGTCCCCGGCGAGGTGGTGCGGCGGGTGGATCTCCAGGCCAGGTGCATGGAGGTCGACTGGGACCCGGAGTTCTGAGCCGGTGTTGCGGATCCGGGTGGTGACCCTGTTTCCGGCCCTGGTGGAGGCCCTGGCGGTGGGCGGCATCACCGCCCGGGCGATGGAGCGGGGTCTGGTGTCGGTCCGGTGCTTCAACCCGCGGGACTACAGCCGCGACCGGCACCGACGGGTGGACGACCGCCCTTACGGGGGCGGTCCGGGAATGGTGATGATGGCCGAGCCGCTGGGTGCGGCCACCCGGGCGGCCCGGGATGACGCCGGGAGGGGCGAGGCGGTGCACACGGTGTACCTGACGCCCCAGGGCGCGCGCTTCGACCAGGCCCGGGCCCGGGCGCTGGCCGAGCGCCCGGCGCTGGTGCTGGTGTGCGGGCGCTACGAGGGCGTGGACGAGCGCTTCGTGGCGGCCGAGGTGGACGAGGAGCTGTCGCTGGGGGACTTCGTGCTCAGCGGCGGCGAGCTGCCGGCAATGGCGGTGATCGAGGCGGTCACGCGGCTGCTGCCCGGGGCGCTGGGGCACGAGGACTCGGCGGTGGAGGATTCGTTCAGCGGTGCGCTGCTGGACTGCCCCCACTACACGCGCCCCGAGGAGCTCGATGGCCGGCGGGTGCCCGAGGTGCTGCTCTCGGGCGACCACGAGGCCATCCGCCGCTGGCGCCTGGAGCAGGCGTTGGCGCGGACGTTGCAGCGGCGCCCGGATCTCGTGCGGGACGCCGAGCTGGACGCGGAGCAGCGGGAACTGTTGGACGGGCTGCGGCGCCGCCGCCGGCCCGGTGGGAGCCTGGAAGGGAGCGACGAGTCATGAGCAACATCATCAGCGAGATCGAAGCGGAGCAGATGAACCGCGAAGTCCCGGACTTCCGCCCGGGGGACACGGTGGTGGTGAAGGTGAAGGTGCGCGAAGGCTCCCGCGAGCGGCTGCAGGCCTTCGAGGGCGTGGTGATCGCGCGCCGCAACCGCGGCGTGAACTCCGCCTTCACCGTGCGCAAGATCTCCCACGGCGAGGGTGTGGAGCGGGTGTTCCAGACCTACAGCCCCACCATCGACAGCATCGAGCTCAAGCGCCGCGGCAACGTGCGACGCGCCAAGCTCTACTACCTGCGCGAGCGCACCGGCAACGCGGCGCGCATCAAGGAGAAGATCGAGCGCAGCTCCGGCCCCGGCTCCGCCGGGAGCTGACCGGGCCGCGGCCGGTGGCCGCCGGCGTCGACCGGGAAGGGCTCGTCGAGTCCTTCCTCGACGCGCTGTGGATGGAACGGGGGCTGTCCGCCAACACCCTGGCGGCGTACCGGTGCGACCTGCGCCACGTGGCCGGCTGGCTCGAGCGGCGCGGCAAGGGGCTGCTCTCGGCGAGCCGGGTGGATCTGCTGGACTTCCTCGCTGACTCTGCGACCGCGCCGCCGCGCACCGTGGCACGCCGGCTCTCGGCGCTGCGCCGCTTCTACCGCCACCAGCTCCGCGAGGGCGCCATCGCCGAGGATCCCACCTCGCGCATCGAGTCGCCGCGCCTTGGCCGTCGCCTGCCCGAGACCCTGAGCGAGTCCGAGGTGGAGTCGCTGCTGGCCGCGCCGGATACGGGCACGATCCTGGGCGAGCGCGACCGCACAATGCTGGAGGTGCTCTATGCGACGGGTCTGCGGGTCTCGGAGCTGGTGGACCTGCGTATGGACCAGGTGAACCTCCGCCAGGGGGTGGTGCGGGTGATGGGCAAAGGGTCGAAGGAGCGGCTGGTGCCGCTCGGGGAGGAGGCGCAGGCGGCGCTGGCCGGGTTCTTCTCGGGCGCCCGCCGCGACATCCTCGGCGCGCGCCGCTCGGACGCCGCCTTTCCCACGCGCCGCGGCGCGGCCATGACCCGCCAGGCCTTCTGGTCGCTGATCCGCCGCCATGCCCGCGCCGCCGGGATCGGGAAGCACCTCTCGCCCCACACGCTGCGTCACGCTTTCGCCACCCACCTCATCAACCACGGCGCGGACCTGCGGGTGGTGCAGATGCTGCTCGGCCACAGCGACATCTCGACCACCCAGATCTACACCCACGTGGCGCGCGAGCGGCTGAAGCGGCTGCACGCCGAGCACCACCCGCGCGGCTGATGTCGGCCCCGCACGAAGGCGGCCCCACCACGGCGGCCGCGGGCCGAGGGCGCGTGCCCGGGCGGCGGGGCGAGTACCGCACCCTGGCGGCGGCCATGTCGTGCATCGCCATCTACGCGATCACCATGGGGCTGAGCTACCCGCTGCTGTCGCTGATTCTCGAAGCCCGCGGCGTGGGCAGCGTGACCATCGGCCTGGTGGCCTCGGCGCCCTCGGTGGCCATGGTGGTGGTGACCCCGTTTCTGCCGCCCGCGGTGGAGCGCCTCGGCATCCGGGCCTTCGTGGCGCTGTGCATCGGCGCCGACCTGGCCCTGTTCCTGCTCCTGCCGGTACTGGACAGCGTGCCCGCCTGGCTCGCGCTGCGGCTGCTGGCCGGTGCCGCCGGGGCCGGGCTGTTCACCGCCGGCGAGTCCTGGATCAATCTCGCGGCGCGCGAGGAGCGCCGCGGCGCGGTGGTGGGGATCTACACCACCGTGGTGGCGCTCGGCTTCGCGGTCGGTCCGCTGGTGATCCCGCTGGTGGGCACGGCGGGCTGGGCGCCGTTTCTGGTGGGGGGCCTGTTCATCGCGCTGAGCGCGGTGCCCCTGGCCCTGGCGCGGGGCGACGTGCCCCTGGAGGGGCACGAGGGGCCGCCGCTGCGGCTGCTGGCGTTCCTGGCCACGGCGCCCACCCTGGCGGCGGCGGTGCTGCTCGCGTCATTCAAGGACAGTGCGAGCTTCGCGCTGCTGCCGGTGTTCGCGGTGCGCGGCGGGCTCGGCGTGGACGCGGCCGCGCTCATGCTCACGGTGGCCGGCGTGGGCGCGGTGGCGCTGCAGGTACCCATCGGGCTGCTGGCCGACCGGGTCGACCGCCACGCCCTGCTGGTGGGCTGCGCCGTCGCCGGCGGCGTCGGCGTGCTGCTGCTGCCCGCGGTCATCGGCGTGCCGGCGCTGCTGTGGCCGCTGGTGTTCGTATGGGGCGGACTGTTCGCCGGTGTCTACACCGTTGCGGTCGTGATCCTGGGGCAGCGCTTTCGGGGTACCGCCCTGGTGGCAGCCAACGCCGCCTTCGCCTTCCTGTGGGGCGTGGGCAGCCTCGTGGGGCCGGTGACCGCCGGGACCGCCATGGACCGGGTCGGCGCCGACGGCTACGTGTACGCGGTGGCGGGCGCGAGCGCGCTGTTCGTGGCGCTGGCGCTCCTCAGGCGGGCGCGCGCTCGGCCTGGATGACCGTGGTCACCTCCTCGGCGGTGGTGACACCGGCCGCCACCTTCGCCGCGCCGGACAGGCGCAGGGAGCGCATGCCCCGGGCGAGGGCCGCGCGGCGCAGCTCACCGGCCTCCACGTCCTCGCGGATGAGGGCGCGCATGGTGTCGTCCATGACCAGGATCTCGAAGATCCCCGTGCGCCCCCGGTAGCCCGTGTGGCGGCACTCGTCGCAGCCGCTGGCGGCGTAGACTCGTGCCGGCGGGTCGCCCGGGGCGCCCGCGGTGAGCGCCTGCCAGTGGGCCGGGTCCATGGTGGTGGGTACCCGGCAGCGCGGGCACAGGGTGCGTACCAGACGCTGTGCCGCGATGCCCAGCAGCGAGCTCTTCAGCAGGTAGGGCGCGACCCCGAGGTCGAGGAAGCGCGTGACGGAGGACGGCGCGTCGTTGGTGTGCAGGGTGCTCAGCACCAGGTGGCCGGTGAGCGCTGCCTGCACCGCAGTGTCCGCGGTCTCGCTGTCACGGATCTCCCCCACCATGATGATGTCCGGATCCTGCCTGAGCAGCGTGCGCACGCCGGTGGCGAAGTCGAGCCCGATCTGGTGCTGCACGTACATCTGGTTGAGCTGCGGGTCCACCAGCTCGATGGGATCCTCGATGGTGCACACGTTCAGCTCGGGCTTTGCGAGCCGCTTCAACGCCGAGTAGAGCGTGGTGGTCTTGCCCGAGCCGGTGGGGCCGGTCACCACCACCATGCCGTGGGGGCTCTCCACCATCCCCTCCCACAGCGCCTGGTCGTGCTCGTCGAAGCCGAGCTCGGCCAGCGACTTCACCAGCACCTCGGGGTCGAAGATGCGCATCACCAGCTTTTCGCCGAAGGTGGTGGGCATGGTGGACAGCCTGAGCTCCACCTCCTTGCCGCCGGGCCCCTTGGTCTTGATGCGACCGTCCTGAGGACGGCGCCGCTCCACCACGTCCAGACGCCCGAGCGCCTTGCAGCGGCTCACCGCGGCCGCCATCACCCGTACCGGCAGCTCGTTGACCAGGTGCAGCACGCCGTCGATGCGAAACCGCACGTTGCCCGTCTCGCGGCGCGGCTCCAGGTGGATGTCGCTGGCCCGCTGCTCGAAGGCGTACTGCAGCAGCCAGTCCACGATGCGCACCACGTGGCGATGGTTGGCGTCCATCTCGTCGATCTCGCCCAGGTCGACGAGCTGCTCGAAGTTGCCGGCGCTGCGCTCCACCGGCGCGGCCGGCTCGTTCTGGGCGCCCAGGATGGAGCCGCCGATGGCGTAGAACTCGCCCAGGAAGCGGCGGATGGCGAGCGGATTGGACACCACCCGCTTGAACTCGAGATTCAGGGTGCGCCCGAGCTCGCCCTCCCACTCGCGCACCCAGGGCTCGGCGGTGGCCACGGTGATCTCTCTGCCCGAGACCGCCACCGGCAGGATGTTGAAGCGGCTCGCGTAGGAGCGCTTGATGTAGCCGGTCACCTCGGCCACGTCGATCTTGAGGGGATCGATACGCAGGTACGGCAGCTTCGCCCGTCCCGCCAGCCAGCGGGCCAGGCGCTCCAGGTCCAGCGGCGCGCCCCGCTCGCGGGCGCAGGTGAAACCCTGCTCTGCTACCAGCACCAGCGGGTGCTCGTCGTCCGCCTTGCGCTCGGACGCCAGGAACAGGAGTCGCTCCGCCTGCCGGCGGTCGATGAGTCCATCCTTGGCGAGCGCCCGCACCACCTCGTCAAGGGTGATCCGGCGGTCCGCGCCTGCGGGCGCCTGGGCGGCTTTCGGCAAGTTGGGAACCGGGTTACGGCGTGCCTCCGGCGACTATACGGGAGCGCCGAGAACGCCAGCAACGCGCCCGGTGGAACTTGCGAGTCGCCCGGAAGGTCTGTGATAGAGTCGTGATTTGACCCGGGATACTCACGCCTCATGAACCGCCTCGCCGCGCTGGCCTGCGGGCCGCTGCTCGCCGCCACGGCCCTGGTCTGTCCCGCCCAGGAGGGGGCACCGCCGGCGGTGACCGCCGCGATCGATGCCCTGCTCCCGAACACGCCGCCGGCGTGGGTGAAGCCCGCCCCGATGTCCGGGTTGTGGGAGGTGGCGGTTGGCAGCCACGTGTTCTATGTGTCGGCCGACGGCAGGTACCTGCTGCGCGGCGACATCCTCGACACCACCACCCGCGAGAACCTCACCCGCCCGGCGCGCAATCGGGCGCGCCATGACGCCGTGGAGAGTCTGGGCGAGGCGAACATGATCGTGTTCGAGCCCAGGGATCCCCGCTATACCGTCACCGTCTTCACCGACGTGGAGTGCGGCTACTGCCAGAAGCTGCACAACGAGATGCAGTCCTACCTGGATGCGGGGATCCGGGTGCGCTACCTGGCCTTCCCGCGTGCCGGCATCGGCTCGCCGACCTACCAGACCATGGTGTCCGTATGGTGCGCCGTCGATCCCCGCGACGCCATGACCCGGGCGAAGACCGGGCGAGAGGTGGAGGCGAAGAGCTGTCCCAACCCGGTGGCGGAGCAGTACCAGGCGGGCCAGATGCTGGGCGTGCGGGGAACCCCCACCATCGTGCTCGAGAGCGGCGAGGTGGTGCCGGGCTACCTGCCGGCCGATCGTCTTCGCGAGGCCGCGGAGGTGGCTCGCAACGAGGTGAAGGGCTAGCGTCGGACGCGGCCCGTGCGCGTCGTCATCACCCTGCTGGTGCTGATCCTGCTCACGGGGTGGGCAGCGTTCGAGCTGCGCGAGCGCCAGCCCGGTGTGTCCCAGGCGCTGCTCGGGTTCTCGATCCTGTTCGCGGTCATGCTGGTGGCCGCATTCTTCAACTTCATATGACGATCCGTATCGATCGCATCGACCACGTCGTGCTCACGGTGGCGGACGTGGAGGCGACCTGCGAGTTCTACGCACGGGTGCTGGGGATGACGCCGGTGACCTTCGGCGCGGGGCGGCGCGCGCTCACCTTCGGACAGCAGAAGATCAACCTGCACCCGGCGGGGCGCGAGCTCGAGCCCAAGGCCGCGGCGCCCACGCCGGGCAGCGGGGATCTCTGCTTCATCACGGACACGCCCCTGGACGTGGTGGAGGCGCACCTGCGCGCCTGCGGCCTCGCGCTGCTGGAGGGCGGTCAGACGCCGCGCACCGGCGCGACGGGTCCGATCCGATCGTTGTACTTCCGGGATCCGGACGGCAACCTGATCGAGGTGTCGCGGTACGGGGAGTAGCTGCCGATCGGTGCCCCGTCATCCCGCGGCCACTCCCCCGGCGGGGGAGTGGGGCGGTTCCCACGGGTCGTCGATCTACTTGATGCGGGCGATGCGCAGCATGTTGGTCGTGCCCGACACGCCGAAGGGCATGCCTGCCACGATCACCAGCAGATCGCCCGCGTTGCCGAAGCCGTGCTCCACGGCCAGCGCGCAGGCGTTGTCCACCATCTCCTCCACGTCGTGGATCTCCTCGCTCACCACCGCATGCACGCCCCACACCAGGGCCAGGCGCCGCGCCGTGTTGAGCGCCGGCGTGAGGCCGAGGATGGGCGAAGAGGGGCGCTCGCGGGCCGCGCGGAAGGCGGAGAAGCCCGAGCTGGTATAGGTGACCGTGGCGGTGATGGGCAGCGCCTCGGCCACCCGGCGCATGGCGTCGCTGATGGCGTCGGCGGCGGTGGGCTGGGGCTGCGGGTTCTGCGCGTCCACGGTGGTGCGGTACAGGGGGTCGCGCTCCACCTCCACCACGATGCGGTCCATCATGGCCACCGCCTCCGCCGGGTACCGGCCCGCCGCCGACTCCGCCGACAGCATCACCGCGTCGGCACCGTCGTAGACGGCCACCGCCACGTCCGAGGCCTCGGCGCGAGTGGGCACCGGGGAGTTGATCATGGACTCCAGCATCTGGGTGGCCACCACCACCGCCTTGCCCGCTTCCCGGCACGCCCGGATGATGCGCTTCTGCACCGCCGGCACCCGCTCCGGCGGCAGCTCCACCCCCAGGTCCCCGCGCGCCACCATCACCGCGTCGGACAGCTCCACGATGTCGTCCAGCCGGTCCACCGCCGCCGGCTTCTCGAGCTTCGAGCAGATGAACGCCTGATGGCCCACCATCTCGCGCAGCTCCACCAGGTCCTCGCGCCGCTGGATGAACGACGGCGCCACCCAGTCCACGCCGAGCTCGAGTCCGAAGGCCAGATCGCGGCGGTCCTTGTCCGTGAACGGGGACAGGGGCAGCACCACACCCGGCACGTTCACGCCCTTGTTGTTGGACACCACGCCGCCCGCCTTCACCACCGTGTTCGCGAAGTTGGCGCCACACTCCTCCACCATCAGGCGTACCTTGCCGTCGTCCAGCAGCAGGTTGGTGCCCGGTCGGATGGCCGCGAAGATCTCCTCGTGGGGCAGGCACACGCGCTCGACGTCGCCCGGCGCGCCGTCCAGGTCCAGGCGGAAGCGCGCGCCTTCCGTGAGCTCGGCCTTGCCGTCGGTGAAGCGCCCGACCCGCAGCTTCGGGCCCTGCAGGTCCAGCAGGACGGCGATGGGCCGCCCGGTGGCCGCTTCCACGTCGCGGATGATGCGTACCCGCTCCCGGTGGTCCGCCTGGTCACCGTGGCTCATGTTGATGCGGAACACGTCGGCGCCGGCCGCGAACAGGCGCCGGATCATCTCCGGCGACGAGCTGGCGGGTCCCAGCGTGGCGATGATCTTGGCGTTGCGATTGCGGCGCATCAGACGGGGCGGAAGCCGGGTCGGGGATGGGCGGGCACCGGCTATACTACGGCCAGCGTGTGACGGCTTCCATGCAGGCGCTGGCCATGAACAGGGCGGGTGGCGTCGGCTGGGTGGTGCTGGCGATCCTCGCCGGCGCGGCCCGGGCCGACCTCAACTGCAACGCGGGGATCGAGTTCTACCCGCAGGGCCCCGTGCGCGGCTGCGTCCTGAACGGCCATCACCGCATCCACACCGAGCACGGCGTGGCGGTCACCTGCGCTGACGGCCGGCGACTGGAGCAGCACGCGGACGGTACCCTGGCGCGCTGCACGCTCGCGCAGCCCGCGCGCCTGGACGGTCAGGACTGCGCTGCCGGCAGCGAGGTCGAGTTCGCGGCGGACGGCGCCATGCTGCGCTGCAAACAGAACAACCCCGGCTGAGCCCCCGCGGGCCGGCCCGACCCCCGAGGGAGAGCCAGCGAACCATGGACATCAGTGGAGAATTCACCATCCCCGCCCGCCGCGAGCGTGTCTGGGAGGCGCTCAACGACCCGGAGATGCTGAAGAAGTGCATCCCGGGCTGCGAGACGCTCGAGCAGACCTCGGAGCACGCCTTCGACGCCAAGATGGCCGCCAAGATCGGCCCGGTGAAGGCCAAGTTCGACACCGCCATCGAGCTGTCCAACGTCAATCCACCCGAGAGCTACACCATCAGTGGCCAGGGCAAGGGCGGACCTGCGGGCTTCGGCAAGGGATCCGCCGACGTGACCCTGGAGGACCTGGGCGCGGAGACGGTGCTGCGCTACAGCGCCGCGCTCCAGGTGGGCGGCAAGCTCGCCCAGATCGGCTCGCGGCTGGTGGGCGGCACCGCCAAGAAGATCGCCAACGACTTCTTCTCCAAGTTCAGCGAGGAGCTGAAGAACGGCTGACGGTCGGGCCTGGCACAGACCCTTCTGATCGGGCGTGATCCTGCCCGATGTGCAGGTCACTGGCCGTGCAAAGCGGTCTGACCCCTTGATCGGAAAGGGAACCGGCCGCCGGGGGATTCGACCGCGCCGGGGCCGCTTGACCCTCGGGGGGCATGCTCTACCATGAGCGGCCACCATCGCCCCGCGGCCACTCCGGCGGGCCCGCGCGGAGCCAGAACAACGACCACCTGAGTGAGGGGATCATCATGTCCGTCAACGTCTCCATGACGGTCAACGGCAAGAAGCTGTCGGCCGAGGTCGAGGAGCGCACGTTGCTGGTGCAGCTGCTGCGCGAGAACTTCCGGCTCACCGGGACCCACGTGGGCTGCGACACCAGCCAGTGCGGCGCCTGCGTCGTGCACGTGGACGGCCGGTCCATCAAGGCCTGCACGCTGCTCGCGGTGCAGGCGGACGGCGCCGAGGTGAAGACCATCGAGGGTGTGGCAAAGGACGGCACCCTGCACCCCATGCAGGAGGCCTTCCGCGAGAACCACGGCTTGCAGTGCGGCTTCTGCACGCCGGGGATGGTGATGAGCGCGCTGGATCTCGTGGCGCACAACCCCGATCCCAGCGAGCAGGAGGTGCGCGAGTGGCTGGAGGGCAACCTCTGCCGCTGCACCGGCTATCACAACATCGTCAAGTCCATCATCGCCGGCGCCAAGGCGATGCGCGCGGGAGGGTGAGGCAATGAGCGACAAGGGCATCGGCGTCTCGGTGCGCCGCAAGGAGGACTACCGCTTCCTCACCGGGCGCGGCCACTACACCGACGACATCAACCGTCCGGGACAGTGCCACGCGTACATCCTGCGCTCGCCCCACGCGAGCGCGCAGATCAAGTCGATCGACACGGCGAAGGCCGCCGAGGCGCCCGGCGTGATCGCCGTGTACACCGGCAAGGACATGGCCGCCGACGGCGTCGGCGGGCTGCCCTGCGGCTGGCAGGTGCACTCGCGCGACGGCGAGCCCATGAAGGAGCCTGCGCATCCACCCATGGCGGCGGACCGCGTGCGCCACGTGGGCGACCAGGTGGCGGTGGTGATTGCCGAGAGCTACGCCCAGGCCCGCGACGCCGCGGCGCTGGTGGAGGTGGGCTACGAGGAGCAGCCGGCGGTGGTGTCCCTGGCCGACGCCGTCAAGCAGGGCGCGCCCCAGGTGTGGGACGACGCGCCGGGCAACCTCTGCTACGACTGGGTGCTGGGCGACGAGGACGCGGTCAACGACGCGCTGTCGAAGGCCCACCACGTGGCGAAGCTGGACCTCGTGAACAACCGCCTGGTGCCGAACGCCATGGAGCCGCGCGCCTACATCGGCGATTTCGATCCGGCCAGCGGCGAGTACACCCTGTACACGGCGAGTCAGAACCCGCACGTGATCCGCCTGCTCATGGGTGCCTACGTGCTCAACATCCCCGAGCACAAGCTGCGCGTGGTGGGCCCGGACGTGGGCGGCGGCTTCGGCTCGAAGATCTACCACTACGCCGAGGAGGCCATCGTCACCTGGGCCGCCGGCAAGCTCGGGCGCGCCATCAAGTGGACCGCGGAGCGCAGCGAGTCGTTCATGTCCGACGCCCACGGCCGCGACCACGTGACCCACGTGCAGCTCGCGCTGGACAAGGACGGAAAGTTCCTCGCGCTCAAGGTGGACACGCTGGCCAACATGGGCGCGTACCTGTCCACCTTCGCGCCCTGTGTGCCCACCTACCTCTACGGGACCTTGCTCGCCGGCTGCTATGCGACGCCGGCGGTGTTCGTGAACGTGAAGGCGGTGTTCACCCACACGGTGCCGGTGGACGCCTACCGCGGCGCCGGGCGCCCGGAGGCGACGTTCCTCATCGAGCGCATCGTGGACGTGGCCGCGGACGAGATGGGCATCGACCCCGCGGAGATCCGTCGCAAGAACTTCATCCCCAAGGACGCCTTCCCGTACCAGACGCCGGTGGCGCTGCAGTACGACATCGGCGACTACGACGCGACGCTCGACGCGGCGCTGAAGGCCATCGACTACGACGGCTTCGAGAAGCGTCGCAAGGAGGCGGCTTCCCGCGGCAAGTATCGGGGCATCGGACTGTCCACGTACATCGAGGCCTGCGGCATCGCACCGTCCCAGGTGGTGGGTTCGCTGGGTGCGCGCGCGGGGCTCTACGAGTCCGCGCAGGTGCGCGTGCACCCCACCGGCAGCGTGACGGTGTTCACCGGCTCCCACTCCCACGGGCAGGGTCACGAGACCACCTTCGCCCAGCTGGTGGCCGACAAACTCGGGGTGGACTACGACGCCGTGGACATCGTGCACGGCGACACCTCGAAGATCAGCTTCGGCATGGGCACCTACGGCTCGCGCTCACTGGCCGTCGGCGGATCGGCCATCATGAAGTCCCTGCACAAGGTCATCGACAAGGGCAAGAAGGTGGCCGCCCACCTGCTGGAGGCCAGCGAATCGGACATCGAGTTCGCCGACGGCCGGTACAGCGTGAAGGGCACCGACCGGTCGCTCGGCTTCGGCGAGGTGGCGCTGGCCTGCTACGTCCCGCACAACTACCCCATCGACGACGTGGAGCCGGGCCTCGACGAGACCTCGTTCTACGACCCGAAGAACTTCACCTACCCGGCGGGTTGCCACATCGCCGAGGTGGAGGTGGACCCGGACACCGGCGAGGTGGAGATCGTGAACTTCGCCGCCGCCGACGACGTGGGCCGGGTCATCAACCCGATGATCGTCGAGGGCCAGATCCACGGCGGCGTCGCCCAGGGCATCGGCCAGGCGCTGCTGGAGAGCTGCGTCTACGAGGCGGGCAGCGGCCAGCTCGTGACCGGCTCGTACATGGACTACTGCATGCCCCGGGCGGACAACATCTCGCGCAGCATCGGCGTGCAGACGGTGGCGACGCACTGCACGCACAACGAGCTCGGCGTGAAGGGCTGCGGTGAGGTGGGAGCTATCGGCTCCCCGCCGGCGTTGATCAACGCCCTCGTCGACGCACTCTCGCCGCTGGGCGTGAGGCACGTGGAGATGCCGGCGACGCCGAAGCGCGTGTGGGACACCATCCGCAAGGCCAAGAGCCAGGCGGCCTGAGGAGGAAGGAGCATGTACAACTTCAACTACCAGCGTCCCGCCTCGCTCGACGAGGCGGTGAAGGCGCTCACCGCCGCCGAGGACGGCAAGCTCGTGGCGGGAGGCCAGACCCTGCTGCCCACCATGAAGCAGCGCCTGGCGCAGCCTTCGGATCTCATCGATCTCGGCGCCATCAAGGAGCTCACCGGGATCTCCAAGGACGGCAACAACGTCGTCATCGGCGCGATGACCCGTCATGCGGACGTGGTGTCGTCGGACGTGGTGAAGAAGGCCATCCCCGCGCTCGCCGATCTCGCCGAGCATATCGGCGATCCCCAGGTGCGAAACCGCGGCACCATCGGCGGCTCGGTGGCCAACGCCGACCCGGCGGCGGACTACCCGGCGGCGGTGGTGGGCCTGAACGCCACCGTGCACACCAGCAAGCGCACCATCGCCGCGGACGACTTCTTCACCGGGCTGTTCGAGACGGCGCTCGAGGAGGACGAGATCATCACCAAGGTGAGCTTTCCCGTCCCCGAGAAGGCCGCCTACATGAAGTTTCCGAACCCGGCCTCGCGTTATGCCATCGTCGGCGTCTTCGTGGCCAAGACGAAGGACGGCGTGCGCGTGGCCGTGACCGGCGCCGGCGGCAGCGTGTTCCGGGTGGACGAGATGGAGCAGGCGCTGGCGAAGTCGTTCGCGCCCGACGCGGTCGCGGACATCAAGGTCCCCGACGACGACCTGAACTCCGACATTCACGCCAGCGCCGATTACCGCGCCCACCTGGTCACGGTCATGGCCAAGCGGGCGGTGGCGAAGGCCAACGGCTGAGGCGCGCGTGTGCGCAAGTGACGGAGGCCGGGCTTCGACCCGGCCTTTTTCTTGTTGAACCACAGAGGCACAGAGGACACGGATAACAGCTTTCCAGGCAAGCGTGCGGCGGGGTGCCAGTCCTCGGTTGTCAGGACCTGGCCGTTTCCCGCGATACCCCGGTCCGTACCGTGTATCCCTCTGTGCCCTCTGTGCCTCTGTGGTTAAATCCCCAGGCCATGACGACGCCGAACCCCCTTCCGCAGAACGTCGACGCCGCCGAGGCGCTGCTCGCTGCGGGCAGCTACGTGGCGGATCGCAGTCTCGCCACCGCGGTGTTCCTGGCGCTGGAGCTGGGGCGGCCGCTGTTCCTGGAAGGGGAGGCGGGGGTCGGCAAGACCGAGATCGGCAAGGTGCTCGCCCAGACCCTGGGGCGCGAGCTGATCCGTCTCCAGTGCTACGAGGGGCTGGACGTGGCCTCTGCCGTGTACGAGTGGAACTACGCGCGGCAGATGCTCGAGATCCGGCTCGCCGAGGCCGAGGGCGAGGTGGACCGGGAGCGCCTCGGCCACGACGTGTTCTCCGAGCGTTTCCTGGTGGAGCGGCCGATCCTGCGGGCGCTGGCGCCACGGCCGGAGGGCCCCCCCGTGCTGCTCATCGACGAGCTGGACCGCACCGACGAGCCCTTCGAGGCGTACCTGCTGGAGGTGCTGTCGGATTTCCAGGTGACCATCCCGGAGATCGGCCCGGTGAAGGCGGCGCAGCCGCCCATCGTGGTCATCACTTCGAACCGCACCCGCGAGATCCACGACGCGCTCAAGCGGCGCTGCTTCTACTACTGGGTGGACTATCCCACCGCCGAGCGCGAGCTCGAGATCCTCCGCGTCAAGGCGCCGGAGGCCAGCGAGGCCCTGAGCGCCCAGGTCGTGGCCTTCGTGCAGCGGCTGCGCAGGA
This sequence comes from Gammaproteobacteria bacterium, assembly GCA_041593595.1. Taxonomy (GTDB): domain Bacteria; phylum Pseudomonadota; class Gammaproteobacteria; order HK1; family HK1; genus JBFHNV01. The sequence goes on along the minus strand of JBFHNV010000024.1, from coordinate 24,953 downwards.
TGGACCTCTTCAAGCTGCCCGGGGTGGCCGAGACCATCGACTGGAACCAGGCACTCACCCAGCTCGACGCCATCGCGCTCACCCCCGAGGTGATCAACGACACCCTCGGCGCCCTGCTCAAGTACCAGGACGACATCGCGCGCGTGCGCGGCAGCGAGGCGGCCCGCATCCTCGACGAGATCAAGACCGGCATGGATGCCGCCACCGCCCAGGGCCGCCGCACCGGCGCGTGATGATCGAGGGGGTCACACTCGCCTGTTCTCCGACGGCGGCCGGAGGTGGCGCATCGGGCATGATCCGGAGGCTGGCGTCGCCCCGCAGGAGTCCGCTTGCCGGCGAACGGGCACTGGCGATGGGGCCGACCCGTGCCGCGCACCGGCGAGCGGACGCCCACCGATGGCGCTGCGGCGTGTCCCACGCGGCTCGGCACCGGGATCCCCACGCCGTCCCGGAGGTGGGTACCCTGTAGCACGGTCCCGACCCGGAGGTCACCGGTGATGTCCCTGCGCACCTTCATCGTCGCGGCGGTCCTCGCCGCCGGCCTCGCGTTCACGCCGGCCCGTGCCGCCCAGGGGCCTGCCGCCGATACCCCGCACATGCTCACCCTGTGGCGCGACGGCGACGCCGGCGAGCGCCTGGAGATCCGCGGGCGGGTGATGGATGCCCGGGGCAACCCGGTCGAGGGCGCCGAGGTGCGTGTGCGCCAGGCGGACGGCACCGGCACCTACACCGCTGCCTACCAGGGTGCGATGATCACCAACGCCCGCGGCGAGTACGTGCTGCGCACGGCCCGACCCGGCAACTACGGCCGGCCACAGCACATCCACGTCTCCGCTTCCCACCCCGGCGCGGGCTACGCCTACACCGAGATCCTGTTCAAGGGCGATCCGCTGCTGTCGCCGGAGGACGTGGAGCACGCCATCGCGCTGGAGACCGTGCGCATCGGCGACAGGGAGCACAAGGTGGGCACCTTCGACATCACGCTGGGCGGGAACTGAAGAGCCCACTCGACGCGACGCCAGGCGTTGTCGCGCGGCCCGTCTCACCGCCGCCGCCGCCGCCTCGGCCGATCTTCCGAGACCACCTTCACGGGTCCGAGGAGATGCTCGATCTTCGCGTGGTCCGGCGGCGCCTGGCGCGGGTGTGAGCCCAGTGCCTCCACCATCGCGCGCAGGTGCTCCGGTGTGGTGCCGCAGCAGCCGCCGATGATGCGTGCGCCCAGGTCCCGGGCAAGGCACACGTAGCGCGCCATGATCTCCGGCGTGCCGTCGTATTTCACGCGCATGTCGTCGCCCATCTTCGGCAGGCCCGCGTTGCCCTTGGCGACGATCACGTCCCCTTCCTCCGCGCCGCGCTTCAGCCCCATGACGGTGTCGATGAGCTGCGCCGGTCCCATGCCGCAGTTGGCGCCGAAGGCCACCGGCCGCGAGCCGTGCATCTTCACGTTGCGCACCGCCTGCTCCGGCGTCAGACCCATCATCGTGCGCCCGGCGGTGTCGAAGGTCATGGTGGCCACGTAGGGCAGGCCTGCCGCATCCGCCGCCTGGATGGCCGCGGCCAGCTCCTCCTCCGAGAACATGGTCTCGATCCAGGCCACGTCCGCGCCGCCCGCCTTGAGCGCCTCCGCGGCCTCATGGAACGCCTCCTTCGCCTCCGCCTGGGTGCGCTCGCCGAGGGGCTGGATCATCTCGCCGGTGGGTCCCATGGAGCCCGCCACCACGATGCTGCGCCCGGAGCGGTCCGCCACCTCCCGCGCGAGCTCCGCGGACAGGCGCGCGAGCTCCGCCACGCGGTCCTCGATGCCGTGCAGCCTGAACCGGTAACGGTTGGAGCTGAACGAGTTGGTGAGCAGGATGTCCGCCCCGGCGTCCACGAAGCCCTGGTGCAGCCTGCGCACCCGGTGCGGGTGCTCCACGCACCACAGCTCGCCGCTGGCACCATTGGCCAGCCCCATGTCGAAGAGGTTGGTCCCCGTCGCACCGTCGGCGATGACGATTTCCTTCTCACTCAGAATCTGCTCCAGCCGGTTCATGTACCACCTGTCTTGCGACGAATCCGTGATCGACCCACCAAACCGAATCCCGCCACCTCCCTGTGTCCCGCCAGCGGCGAAACCATCCTCACTCTCCCCCCACCGGGGGGAGAGGGCCGGGGTGAGGGGGGTCATTCCTCACGACATCATCCCCCCGCCGCGCATTCCACAAGCAGACCGTCAGCATTCGCTCCCCGATCCGCGCCGCCTCATCGAAGTGCTGCATGACCACCTTCGAAAGCCCCGCTGCCCGGCACCACGCCCGGATCTCCTCGTCGGAGAAGCCGAGCCGCCGGTGCGCATGCTCCGTGCGCAGCACCTCCGCCTCGTGGGGCGCGAAGTCCACGATGAGTGCGCGTCCCTCCGGGCGCAGCGTGCGCGCCGCCTCGCGGATGGCGCGCCCCGGATCGTCCAGGAAGTGCAGCACGTGATGGATGGTGACCACGTCCATGCACGCGTCGCTCACCGGCAGCGCCAGGATGTCCCCCTGGCGCACCTGGCAGTGGAACAGGTTCGCGCTCTCCAGGTTCGCCCGTGCCACCGCCAGCATCTCCCGGCTGCCGTCGATGCCGAGCCCCCGGCTCACCCGGTGCCCCAGCAGGCGCAGCACCTGCCCCGTGCCGGTGCCCACGTCGAGGAGATCCCGAGCCATGTCCCCCACCGCGTCCAGCAACGCCTGCTCCACGGCGTCGTTGGCCATGTAGAGGTTGCGGATGACGTCCCACTTCGCGGCGTTCTCCCGGAAGTAGCCCGCCGCTTCCTCCACGTGCTCCGCCTTGATCAGCTCGAGCCGCTCCAGGTCCCGTGCCGATTCCGCCTGCTCCTGGCCCATGAGCCGCAGCACCGCCTTCGCCGTGCGCCCGCCGGTGCCCGAGTCGACGGCCCGGTAGAAGGCCCAGCTCCCCTCCTGGCTGCGTTCCAGCAGCCCCGCCTCGCACATGAGCTTCAGGTGCCGGCTCACCCGCGGCTGGCTCTGGTCCAGGATCCGGGTCAGCTCGGTCACCGTGAGCTCCGCCCGGGCGAGCAGCGCCAGGATCCGCAGCCGGGTCGGCTCGGCCGCGGCGCGCAGCGCGGTGAGCAGGGCTTCCGGGCTCACGGAGGGACAGCCTCGCCGTATAAAGGAAAGCGAATATCGATGGTATCGGCCGCGTCAGGCCGCCGTCAAAGCGGGGGAGCGGCGTGCATAATGAGCCGCTCACGCGCATTCCAGGGGCCGCCGCCTCCATGCCCGAAGGGACCACCCCCGGCCGGCTGCCGGAGAACCTCATGCACTTCGCCCGGGCGCTGCGCGCCAGCGGCCTGCCGGTGGGCCCCGGCAAGGTGCTGGACGCGGTGCGCGCGGTGCAGGCCGCCGGCATCACCAACCGCGAGGACTTCTACTGGACCCTGCACGCGGTGTTCGTGAACCGGCACAAGGACCGGGTGATCTTCGACCAGGCCTTCCACGTGTTCTGGCGCAATCCCCGGCTGCTGGAGCGCATGATGTCCCTGGTGCTGCCCCAGTTCCGCGACCCCACGGCGCCGGAGGAGGAGCCGGTGAAGCGCCGCGTGGCGGAGGCCCTGTCCGGCGGCGACGCCCCGCGCAACGCACCCCAGCGTGACGAGCCGCCAAAGGTGGAAATCGACGCCGAGCTCACCTGGTCCGACCGGGAGCTGCTCCAGGGCAAGGACTTCGAGCAGATGAGCGCCGAGGAGATCGAGCAGGCCAAGCGCGCCATCACCCGCATGCGCCTGACCTTCACCCGCGTGCCCACCCGCCGCTTCAGCCCCGATCCCCACGGCCCGCGCATCGACATGCGCAGGACGCTCAGGCAGTCCCTGCGCGCCGGGCCCCACGCCATGGCGCTGGAGCGCAGCCGTCGACGCACCCTTGCGCCGCCGCTGGTGATGCTGTGCGACATCTCCGGCAGCATGACCCGCTACTCGCGCATGCTGCTGCACTTCATGCACACCATGACCGGGGACCGGGAGCGGGTGCACAGCTTCGTGTTCGGCACCCGCCTGACCAACGTGAGCCGGTATCTGAAGGACACAGACGTGGACGCGGCGCTGGAGAGCATCTCCGACGCCGTGGACGACTGGAGCGGTGGTACCCGCATTGGCACCTGCCTGCACGACTTCAATCGCTACTGGTCACGCCGCGTGCTGGCGCAGGGCGCGGTGGTGCTGCTCATCACCGACGGACTCGACCGGGATCTGGCCGAGGGCCTGGAGCACGAGGCAGAGCGCCTGCAGAAGTCCTGTCGCCGCCTCATCTGGCTGAACCCGCTGCTGCGCTACGACCGCTTCGAGCCCCGCGCCGCCGGCATGCGTGCCCTGCTGCCCCACGTGGACGAGTTCCGCAGCGTGCACAACCTGGACAGCCTGGCGCAGCTCTGCGAGGTGCTGTCGGGGCCGCTCTCCAAGGTGAGGGACACGGGGAGCGCTGCCGCGTAGCACGTCGTTCTGGTGCCGATTCCGACCCCCCGCCAGCCATCCATTCCTCGTCAGGAGTTCACATGAGCACCGACACCGTCCCGATCCTCGACACCACCACCGACATCCTGGAGACCGCCCGCCGGTGGAGCGACGCCGGAAGAGGTGTGGCCGTGTGCACCGTGGTCAACACCTGGGGATCGTCGCCACGCCCCACCGGCAGCCAGCTGCTGGTGGACGACGAGGGGCGCTTCATCGGATCCGTGTCGGGCGGCTGCATCGAGGGGGCGGTGATCCGGGAGGCGCTGCAGGTCATCGAGACGGGCGAGCCCAAGCTGCTGGACTTCGGCGTGAGCAACGAGCAGGCGTGGGAGGTGGGGCTGGCCTGCGGGGGGAAGGTGCAGGTGTTCGTGGAGCGAATCGAGGGCTGACCGAAGGACCCCGGTCGGCGTGGCGAAGCCGCCGCCTGGCCGCATCGAGGGGTTCCGACGGCCGCGGCGGCTCGCGCCTGCTCACCCGCACGGACAACCCGCAGAGTCGTGGCAGGCGAGCGTGGCGCGTCGCCGGCAAGCGCGTGGTGACGACGAACCTGCTCACCGACATCGTCGGGTCCACCGCGGCACCGGCAGGTCGCGCCCGCGCGCGAGGCTACGTCGGGGTCTGCGCCGCCTCCCGCGCCACCCGCCGGCTCTTCGCCCGCGACGCCTTCGCCATCCCGTCGCGCATCGCCGACAGCCGTCGCCGCAGGTCCCGGTCCGAGGCCGCCAGGATGGACACCGCCAGCAGCCCCGCGTTGCGCCCGCCGCCGATGGCCACGGTGGCCACCGGCACGCCGGACGGCATCTGCACGATGGACAGCAGCGAGTCGAGGCCGCGCAGCGTGCGGCTCTCCACCGGCACGCCGATCACCGGCAGCACCGTGTGGGCGGCGACCATGCCGGGCAGGTGCGCCGCGCCGCCGGCGCCCGCGACGATCACGCGGATGCCGTTGCTCTCGGCGGCGCGCGCCCAGCGGGCCATGTCCGCCGGCGTGCGGTGCGCCGAGAGCACCCGGGTGTCGCACTCCACTCCGAGCTCGCGGCAGGCCGCCACCGCCGCCTGCATCACGGGCCAGTCCGAATCGCTACCCATCACCACGCCCACCGGGGGGCGCGTACTACGCGTGCGTGCCATCGTCACCTCCGAAGCGGATGTGTCGCGCCGCCGCCCGGACGGTGGCGAGGGCCGCCTCCGGCGTGGGCCCGAGGGCGGTCACGTGTCCCATCTTCCTGCCGCGGGTGCTCGTGCGCTTGCCGTAGACGTGCACGTGCGCACCGGCCACGGCCAGGGCGCGGTCGAGGCCGGCAGGCCGTCCCGGGCCGTCGCCGGCGCCCAGCAGGTTCACCATCGCGGCCGCCGGCGCGCACATGGCGGGCGACCCGAGCGGCCAGCGCAGCACCGCGCGCACGTGGTTCTCGAACTGGGAGCTGTCGCAGGCCTCGATGGTGTAGTGCCCCGAGTTGTGCACGCGCGGCGCGAGCTCGTTGATCAACAGGGCGCCGTCCGCGAGCAGGAACATCTCGACACCGATGGATCCGGTGCCGGCCACCGCGCTCACGGCGCGTTTCGCCAGCTCCGCGGCGCGTGCCGCGATGGCGGCGGGCACGCTTGCCGGGGCCGTGACGGTGTGGCAGATGTGATCGCGCTGCACGGTCTCCACCACCGGGTAGACGACGGTCGCGCCGTCGGGACTGCGCGTGACGATGGTCGCGAGCTCCGTGGTGAAGGGGCAGAACGCCTCCACGTACACCGGCGCGCCTCCCAGGCGCGCCCAGGCGCCTTCCACGTCTGCGGCACCCCGCACCGTGGCGTTGCCGCGCCCGTCGTAACCGTCGCGCCGTCGTTTCAGCACCAGGGGCCAGGCCCACTCTTCAGCGGCGTCGAGCAGGTCCTGGGGCGACGCCACCGCACGAAACGCGGGCACCGGGATCCCCTCCCGCGCGAGCGTGGTCTTGGCGCGAAGCTTGTCCTGCACCACGCCCATGGTGTGCGCCGAGGGCCACACCTGCGCGCCGCTCGCGCCCAGGGCCTCCACCAGCTTCGCGTCGACGAACTCGTTCTCGAACGTGACCACGTCCACCCTCGAGGCCAGCGCCTGCAGGTACTCGAGGGAGGACCAGTCGCCGATCAGCACCTCGGCAGCGGCGGAAGCGGCGGGGCTCTCGGACACCCGCTCGAGGATCACCACGTCCACGCCCAGCTGCTGCGCGGCCTGCGCGGTCATGCGGGCGAGCTGCCCGCCGCCGGCGATGCCGAGCCGCGGGGCGCCCGCGCTGAACCCCTGCCGCGCGGGCGGCGCGTCGCGCTGCACCGGGCCGGGCTCCGTCACCGGTTGGACCCGGCGCCGCCGGTGAACTTCGCGCCGCGCACGACCTCGATGGTGCTGACGTAGAGCACGATCCCGTACTGCGGCTGGAACCGCTCCATCACGCGTTCCACCACGCGCTGCGCAGTCGGCGGGTCGACGATGACCTCGAGCCGGATGTTGGCGCCTTCCAGCTCGCTGGTGCGCACGCCGTGGCTGCCCTCGCCCCGGGCGTGCGAGACGGTGTAGCCGGTGGCGCCCAGTGTCTTGAGCTCGCCGATGAGGCGCGACTCCAGGTCGTCGGGGGCGATGACGGTGACAAGGCGCATCTCGCTCAGCTGCATCGTCAGCTCCGGATCAGGGTGGTGGCGAAGGCATGGTAGGCGGGGATCCCGACCACGACGTTGAACGGAAAGGTCACCGCCAGCGGAGGCGCCAGGTACAGCGCCGGGCTGGCGTCCGGGAGCGCGACCCGCACCGCCGCCGGCGCAGCGATGTACGAGGCGCTGGCGGCGAGGGTGCCGAGCACCGTGGCCCCGCCCGGTCCCAGGCCGGCGGCCGCGCCCAGGGCGACCCCCAGGACACCGTGCAGCAGGGGCATGATCACCGCGAAGGCGCTGATGAATGCACCGGAGCGCTTGAGGTCCGCGAGGCGGCGTCCGGTGACCAGGCCCACGTCCAGCAGGAACAACGTCAGCACGCCGTGGAAGGGTGTCTCGAACAGCGGCGCCACCTGGGCTTGGCCCGCGCTGCCGCCCAGCCACCCGATGGCGAGGCCGCCGCCCAGCAGTATCGCGCTCTTGCCGGTGAGCAGCTCGCGCAATGTGCCGGACTCGGCGGCCGATCTGGCCGCCGCCGAGGCACGTCGGCCCAGCTGGATGCCGATCAGGATGGCGGGTACCTCCATGATGGCGAGGAGCGCCGGCATGAACGGCTCGTAGGTCACCGCCAGGCCGTCCAGGAACACGACGCAGGCGCTGTAGGTCACCACCGACACCGAGCCGTAGTGGGCGGCGATGGCGGCGGCGTCCACCGTCGAAAGGCGTCCCATCCGCTGCAGGAGCGCGTAGCACCACAGCGGGATGGCGACACACAGGGCCAGCGCCGCGACGAGGGGGGCCCAGAAATCCGCCGGCGCGACCCCCTGGAGCTTGGCGCCGCCCTTGAGGCCGATGGCGAGCAGGAGATAGATGGTGAGACCGGTGGACAGGCCCTCGGGGAAGCGCAGGTCGCTGCGCAGCAGCGCCGCGGCCACGCCGAGGGCGAACGCCAGCACCATGGGCGAGAGCAGCGACGCCGACAGGGGGCCTAGCAGGTCCACGGGCGCGACCAGGCGGTGGAGGGGGCTTGACGCATCGGGTGTCGCGCCGGTTTAATTACCGGAAGCATAATTCGTGCAATGTAATTCGTCAATTGGAGTTCGAGTTGGTCGAATCGCGCTGGACGTTCCTGACCAACCACGCCCACGTCCTCGTCGGGCTGGACCGCGACCCGCAGGCGCGCGTGCGCGACCTGGCGGTGCAGGTGGGCATCACGGAGCGCGGTGTGAGCCGGATCCTCGCCGATCTGGCCGACGCCGGCGTCATCGCCCGCGAGCGGCAGGGACGGCGCAACGTGTACCGGATCCGGCGACGCGCCCGGCTGCGCCATCCTCTCGAGGCACATCGCACGGTGGGTGATCTGCTGGCCACGGTGGCACCCGGCGGGTGAGACCGGTCACGCCCATCCGCGCCCAGGGCGCGACGGCCAGGGTGCCGGCCCCGGTCTGGTCCGGCCTCTCGCCCCACGACCGCGCCACGCGGGGGTCGGCGGTGCTCCCGGCGGCCGTGGTCGTGCCGCGGCCGGGCGGAGCGGCCGCGCTGGGCCTGCAGTGTCGCCTGCAGGACCGGACGATCCACCCGCTCACCGGTGGGGCCGCGTGAGCGCGTCGGCCACGTCGACCGAGCGCTGCGCTGGGAGAGACCGATCATGACCGTCGAGACCCTGTGCGACTTCTTGCTCTGGTGCACCCTCATCAACTACGGCCTGCTCGTCCTCTGGTTCGGGGTGTTCGACCTGGCCCATGATTGGATGCACCGCCTGCACGGCCGCTGGTTCCACCTCTCGGCGGAGCGTTTCGACGCGGTGCACTATGCGAGCATGGCGGCCTACAAGCTGCTGATCTTCATGTTCAACCTGGTGCCCCTGATCGCGCTCCATCTCGCCACCTGACCGCGGAGACCGTCGCTGCGCAGCGCAGACCATGATGTCCTGGTCGGGGTGTGGCAGCATCCGCAGGCGTGACAGCGGCCCCGGGCCGCAGCCGCCGGGCGCAGCCGGACCCGGGCAACCGAGGAGGAAGGACGATGGCAACGATACTGACGGACAACCGGATCATCTCGTCGGTGGACGCCCGTGTCGAGAGCGCCGACCTCTGGATGCCGGCCGGCGAGCTCGAGCGCATCGCCGGCGAGGCACCGCGAGCCGACGGCTTGCCGCAAGCGTGCTTGCGCGACGGCAAGGTCAATGTCTCCGCGTGCTGGCGGCACCTTGGACGGCCCGTGCTGAGCGACTCCACCGCAGACGTCTGGGTGCTCGGCGCCAGCGCCGCGGAGCGGGGCGCGGCGCTGCAGTCCCTGCGGGCGCCCGACTTCACGCTGTCCGACCTGGACGGCCGGCCCCACGCCCTGTCCGACTACCGGGGCAAGAAGGTGTTCCTCGCGAGCTGGGCGTCCTGGTGAGGCGCGCGGTACAACCTGTCCGTGTGGCAGCCACTGTACGAGGAGCTCGCGGCTCACGACTTCCAGATCATCGCGGTCGCCTTCGACAGCCGCGAGGGCGCCGCGAGGCCCTGGGTCGAGGCGGCGAGGCCCGGCTACCTGGTGCTGGTGGATCCGTTCCACCACGTGGCCGAGCTCTACAACATGGTGAACGTGAACCAGGCGGTGTGGATCGACGAGGCCGGCACCATCGTGCGGCCCACCGAGACCGCGGGCGTGTACGAGGCCTTTCGCAAGCGCGATCGGCAAACGGGTGAAACCCCGGCCGACGTGGCCGAGACCGCGGAGGAGGTCGCGCGGATCTATCACGACGCGCTTCGCGACTGGGTCGCCAAGGGCGCCGCCAGCGAGTACGCCTTCGACGCGCCTGCCGCCCGGGCGCACCTCCGCCTGCCCACCGACGACGTGGCCAGGGCACATGCGTCGTTCGTGCTGGGCCAGTACCTGATCGCCACGGGCCGAAGCGAGGAAGGCGACCGGCTGGTGGCCGTCGCGAGCGAGCTGCATCCGGAATCGTGGGCCATCTGGCGCCAGGGCGCGCCGCTCGACGAGCGGGGTCTCGCGGCGACGGCGGAGTTCTGGTCGCGGGTCGACGCGCTGGGCGAGAAGCGGTACTACGCGCCGGTGGACATGCCGGGGATGCCCGGCTGACGGGCCGCCTCCTCCACGCGGGCGGCACCGGGATCCGGGTGCGACCTGGCGCGGCCCGGCCCGCAGCGATGGTGGAAACCCTGCGGCGAGCCCGGTGACCACCCGGCACGCAGACGGACAGGAGAGGTTGCAGACGATGGACGCACTCGGCTTCGTAGGGCTCGGCAGCATGGGCGGCGCCATCGCGGCACGCATCGCGAGCACCGGGCAGACGGTGCTCGGCACGGATCTGAGCGCGGCGGCCCGGGAGAAAGCCGCGGCCGCCGGCGTGTCGGTGGAGAACAACGGCCTGCCGGCCATCTGCGGGCAGACCCGGGTGATCATGCTCTCGCTGCCCAAGGCCGAGCACGTGCGCGCCGTGGTGGAGGGTGCCGACGGCATCCTGGCCCACGCCCGGACCGGCACCCTGGTCATCGACGCCACCACGTCGGACCCCGAGACGTCCCGGGACCTGGCGCGCAAGCTCGCGGCCGCCGGGCACGCCTTCCTGGATGCGCCGGTGAGCGGCCTGCCCCTGGCCGCCCAGGCGGGCACACTGGCCGTCATGATCGGCGGCGAGGCGGAGGATCTGGAGCGCGCACGGCCCTACCTGGAACGGGTCGCGGGCAACATCATCCACGTGGGCCCCAGCGGCGCGGGCAACGTGGCCAAGATCGTCAACAACCTGCTGTCCTCCACCCACACCATCATCGCCGCCGAGGCGGCACTGCTGGCCGAGTCCAGCGGCGTGTCCGCCGAGGCCATGATGCAGGTGCTCAACGCATCCAGCGGCCGCTCCTGGGCCACCGAGGTCCTCTATCCGCGCTTCGTGCTCACCGGCGGCTACGACGCGGGCTTCGCCGTGGAGCTGATGCGCAAGGACGTGCGCCTGGGCCTGGCGCTCATGGGCGAGGCAGGCGTGGCGGTGCCGGTGATCCGGCGCGCCGCCGACATCTGGGACGCGAGCGAACGCTACCTCAGCGACGACGCGGATCTCACGCGCATGACGGAGGCGGTGACCCGGCGCCGCACGGGTGAGGCGTAGCGCGCCAGACGCCGCGTCCGTGTTTGGATAGGGCCGGCCCGTACCGGGCCGGCCGCACCCGGGGATGCCGTCAATCGATCACGAATGCCTGACGCCGTGCAGCGGCGCAGGTCCGAGTGCCTCGCGGTGTGACATCCCTGCCGCGGGGCCGGCACGCGGCGATGCCCGTGCCGCGAACGGGGACACGACCCCTTCCGGGCACTTGGCATCTTCGCCGTGAGTACCCGGTCAGCGAAAGGCGCCCGAGATCCCGTGCCGCAAGAAGAGACCAAACAGGTCTCCACACACCAGCCACAGCCGAATGTCATGCCGGGAGAGCCTCTCAAACCAGTCGAGCAAGGAGATCGCCGGCTATCAAGGCGCCAGGTAAGACAACGATCACCTGGGCGGTGGCGAGCGTTGCCCGCGCGTCGTCAATGAGCTGAGCTGCTCAATCCGTTAATCCGCTACGACTCAGCTCTTCTTGGATGTCTGCACATGGATCCCAGCGAGCACCTGACGAACGCTCGTGCTCTTGCATGAGGGGCAGCGCACCCGTTTTGAACCATGTTCACTGATCCGCTCGACCTGGTCAAAATGCTTGCTGCACCGCTTGCACTCGTATTCGTAAACAGGCATTGAAAAACCTCCCTCTGCCATCTCGCAAAAGGTTACGACAGACGAAGTCCGAAGGCATGGATCCGGATCAAGGCGCGACTTCCGATTGCGATTGCGGCACCGCAATGCAGGCGATCCGAGTGCGGCCGGGAGCTGCTGTCGGCCCCACCTTGCCCATGCCCGCCTCGGAGGCGCCGGTCGCTCCGCAACACGACGAAAACCTACACCTTCGGCTCGGGAAGCCGTGCGCCGACCTCCTCCGAGGCGCGGATCTGGCGCAGGATCCCGAAACGCATCCTGATCCCGTAGGCGCAAGACCGAGCGTGGCCGTTAGCGGAATCGCGCGCGGCGACACCCACGGTGGGCCGGCGCGCAGGGGCGACCCCGCGACAAGGATGACCGATCACCGGCTCACCTCGATCGTGCTGCCGCGCAGACGTCGCGTGGCGGTCGATGGCCGTCCTTTCATGATTCAACGCGCCTGACGGCCATGGCGGCGCGCCGCCACCGCCGCGGCACGTCCGGCTCATCCCATGGCCAGCATCGCGCGCGCATCCTCCGGGCTCGCCACCGCGCGCCCCAGGGCGCGCACCTGCTCGGCGACGCGGCGCACCAGGTCGGCGTTGGTCGGCTGGCCCAGCTCCGTGAACGGGTGGTCCCCGAGACCGATGGACACGTGACCGCCGGCGCGGATGACGCTCTCCATCAGGGGCAGCACGCTGGCGTTGACGGCACAGGTGGACCACGCGATGCGCCGGTCGCCCGGAAGCAACGTGGTAAAGGCCTGCAGGCCTGCCGCCGTCGCCGGGTGTCCGGCCAGAATGCCGCCGTCGGTGAGGATGAATTGCACGAACGCGGGCTCGCTCAGCAGGCCCATGTCCATGAAGGCCAGCGTCTGGCGCAGGAAGCTCACGTTCCACACCACCGCGCAGGGCTTCAGGCCGTGCGTCGCCGCCGTGCGCGCGAAGTGCTCGAGGGTATCGGTGGGGTTCGAGTAAATGGCGCCCGTCGTGGGAAAGCGGCGGTTTCGCGCGTCGTACCAGTCGAGATTGACGCTGCCCATGTCGAAGGGGACGAGATCGGGCCGCGTCGCCGCGTCCGCGGCCAGCGTCAAGATGGGCTGCAGCCTGGCCGCGGCGTCACCGCCGGCCGTGACGTTGCCGAGCGTCGGGTGCACCAGGATGTCCGAGCGCGCACGGATCGCGCGGATGATCCCGGCCTGCGTCTCCGTGCTGTGGTCCGGCGTGCCGTCGGCCTGGCGACCATGGAAGTGCACGATGGCGGCGCCGGCCTGGCGGCATTCGGCGGCATCGGTGGCGATCTCCTCGGCCAGCCATGGCACGTGCGGATTGCGGTTGCGCGAGCGGTACTCGTTGACCCGCACCTCGATGATCACCTTGTCCATGCGGTCGACACCCGGCTATACGAGGAACCCGATGGGCGGCACGCTCATCTCGCGCATCGCAACCGTCCCGGCGCCGTCGCCGCGCCGGTAGAGCGGCATCCGCGTCCCCTCCGGCGTGAGCCGCGTCAACGTGTCGCCGCGCCGGTGGGCGACGTACTCCGTGTCCAGCACCCACTCCGGTACCCGCACCAGGACGTCCCGCCGACTGCAGGCTGGATCTCCACCCGTCTCTAGCCGGTGCCGTAGCTGCGCGCCTTGCCGAACACCTTGCGGCCCCAGGCGAGCGCGCGCCAGCAGCAGCGCGCCGGTCACGCGCGCCGTGTGATCGGAGTAGTCGAACTGGGTGTGCGCCATGCGCGGCGGAGTGCCGGCCGGATCGGTCAGGCGGCAGGGGAGCTGGCCCTTCTCCGGGTTGAGGCATCCCAGCAGGCAGTCGATGGCGAGGCGGGCCCGATCGGGCAGGAACACCGTGTCGGGCATCTGCGCTGTGCGCATGGCGGGTCTCCCTCGATGACCGGTGGCAACCGCGGCCGCGGATGGACCGGGCAGCACGAGCCGTCGCTTGACGCGCCGGGGTCGCGCTGTGGAATCATCCGTGCCTCGGACCGCGCGGTCCGGCGTCGTCCAGCCCGGCCGGCAACCGGCCGGCGGCGACAGCATACGCCGAATCCATGAGCACCGATTCGAAGACGCCTCACCCGCACTTTCCGGTCCGCCCGGAGTGGCTCGCGCTGCACGACGAGCCGGTGCTGGAGCCGGACCTGGCCATCGTGGACGCTCACCACCACCTGTGGGACCGGCCGGGGAACCGCTACTTCCTGTTCGACTACCTCGACGATGCCGGCAGCGGCCACCGCATCGAGGCAAGCGTGTTCATGGAATGCGGCGCCATGTATCGCAAGCACGGGACGCCGGAGCTGCGCTGCGTCGGCGAGACGGAGTTCGCCAACGGCTGCGCCGCCGTGAGCGAGAGCGGCGCCTACGGCGACACGCAGGCCTGCGCCGCCATCATCGGTCACGGGGACCTGCTGCTCGGCGATGGGCTCGCGAGGGTGCTGGACGCGCACCTGCGTGCCGGCGGGGATCGCTTTCGCGGCGTGCGCCAGATCGCCGCGTGGCACCGGGATCCAACAGCACGCGGCTCGGTGGCGAGCCCGCCACCGGGCCTGCTCGGTGACGCGCGCCTGCGCAAGGGCATGGCGGTGCTCGAGCGCTACGCGCTCACCTTCGACACCTTCCTCTACCACACCCAGCTGCCCGAGCTCACGGACCTGGCACAGGCGTTCCCCGACGTTCCGGTCATCACCAACCATATCGGCGGCGCCATCGGCATCGGCCCGTACGCCGGGCGCCGCGACCAGGTCTTCGCCGACTGGCGCGACGGGCTCGCGGCGCTGGCGCGCTGCCCGAACACGTATCTGAAGCTCGGCGGGCTGGGCATGCGGGTGTTCGGCCACGACTTCGGCGCGCAGCCGCGCCCGCCGTCGTCGGAGGCGCTCGCCGCCGCCTGGGGTCCGTGGATCGAGACCGCCATCGAGATCTTCGGCGCCGGGCGCTGCATGTTCGAGAGCAACTTCCCGGTGGACAAGGGAAGCTGCGGCTACAAGGTCCTGTGGAACGGCTTCAAGCGGATCGCCGCCGGCGCCTCGGCCGACGAGAAGGCGGCACTGTTCCGCGGGACGGCATCGCGGGTCTACCGCCTCGCCGCCACGGGCTGAGGTCGGGCGGCATACGGCGACGGGAGGCAATCCAGGCATGGATCCATTGCAGCGTACGCGGATCGCGGACACCTCCATGGAGGTGACCCGGCTCGGCTTCGGCGGCGGCACCCTGGGGGACCCGAACCAGATCACCTCGGACCACCAGGCGGAGCTCACGGTGGAGGCCGCGTTCGCGGCGGGCATCGCCTACTTCGACACCTCGCCCTGGTACGGCAACGGCAAGAGCGAGCACCGTATCGGGCGCATCCTGCGCACCAAACCCCGCGGCGAGTTCATGCTCTCCACCAAGGTCGGTCGTGTCTACAAGCGGCCCGCCGACCCGGCGACCTTCCGCCAGACTCGATGGGTAGGCGGCTTCCAGTTCGACCTGGACTTCGACTACACCCGCGACGGCTTCCTGCGCTCCTACGAGCAGAGCCTCATGCGCCTCGGCATGACCCAGGTGGACGCGCTGCTGATCCACGACCTGGACCCCCGCCACCAGCAGAGCGAGGAGGGCGTGCAGCGGGGCCTCGCGCAGCTCGACCGGGGCGGCGGCTACCGGGCCCTCGCCGACATGAAGGCCCGCGGCGAGATCCGCGCCATCGGTGCCGGGGTCAACCACACCGGCATGATCCCGCGCTTCCTGGAGCGCTTCGAGATCGACTTCTTCCTGGTGGCGATGCCGCACACGCTGACCGACCAGGAAATGCTGGACACGGAGCTGCCCCTGTGCGTCGAGCGCGGCGTCTCCGTCGTGATCGGCGCGCCGTTCGCCTCGGGGATCCTCGCCACCGGCGCCCGGAACGGCGCGCTCTACCGCTACCAGCCGGCGCCGCCGGCGGTCCTGGAGCGGGTCGGGCGTATGGAGGCGGTGTGCGTCCGCCACGGCATCCCGCTCCCCGCCGCGGCGTTGCAGTTCCCCTTCGGCCACCCCGCGGTGGCGACGGTGATCCCGGGGCCGAACTCGGCCGGGCAGTTCCGCCAGATCAACGCCTGGATGCGGGTGCCGATCCCTGTGGACTTCTGGTCCGAGCTCAAGGCCGAGAGGCTGATCGACCCGCGCTCGCCCACGCCGATCGGGTAGCGAGTGCGCGCGACGACATCGCGAAGACCCGCCGCGACACCGCACCGCCTCGACGCGCCCCTAGCCGCGGATCGACTGCGCCCGCGCGTTCGCCGCGCCCCAGTGCGCCTCCCAGTCGTTGCCGAGGAAGTCCACCACCGCGCCGTCCGGTGCGAAGAACTTGTTGGGCATCTGGAACATGGCGAGCATGAGCCCGCCCTCCGGCGCCCAGGCCGCGTGGCGGCTGCCGGGGGGGCGGGCGACGTACTCGCCGGGCCCCACCGACAGACCCACCTCCGAGCCTTCCTTGTCCTCGAGGCGGCCTTCCAGCACGTAGGTCTGCTCCACCAGCACGTGCTCGTGATCGGGCAACGTGGCACCCGGCGCCATGCGCATCAGCACCGTGAGCACCCCGGTATCCCGATCCACGTAGAGCGGCTTCATCTCCACCCCCTCGAACGCGGTCCGCTTCCAGTCCATCGCCTGGGGTCTGACGTGGTGGGACGCGAGGCTCCCATGGCGACGGCCCGCGGTGGCCTGCTCGCTCATCGTGTGACTCCTCCGCAACGGCCGAGACGCCCGCACACTATAACGACGGTCGGGTCAACGGTCCCTCCTGGTGCGGCGACGTGCGACGCGTAACATGATCACCGACGAGCCCGGACACGGGGCCGGTGGAACGGGCGGCCCATCGGGACACGACAGGGGAGACCGCAACGATGGCACTGCTGGGACGGGCGACGATGGTGGCCATCTACGATCTGGAGGCGGGATGGGAGTCCCGGCACGACGCCTGGCACTCCCACGAGCACATGCCCGAGCGGGTGGGGATCCCCGGCTTTCGCCGGGGGCGTCGCTACCTGGCCGATGGTGGCGGCGCGCGCTGCTTCGTGCTCTACGAGGCGGACTCGCTGGACGTGCTCACGTCCGATGCGTACCTGGAGCGTCTCAACCATCCGACTCCCTGGAGCTCGGAGATCATGCCGCACTTCCGCAATATGGTGCGTACCCTGTGCCGGGTGACCGTGAGCCGCGGGCGGGGGGTCGGTGGCCGGATGGCCGTCGTCCCGCTGTCGCCGGAACCCGCGCGGGCCGAGGAGCTCCGCGGCCGCATCGCCGGGGACCTGGCCACGCTGGTCGGGCAGCCCGGGGTCCTCGCTGCGCACGTCCTCGAAGCGGACGGTGCGGCGAGCCGGATCGAGACTCGCGAGAAGGAGCTTCGCGGTCGTAGCGATTCGGTGGCCGACTGGCTGCTGGTCGTGGAGGGCTACGAGCCGCCGGGCCCGGTGCTCGCAGAGGGTCCCCTGGGGCGCGACGCGCTGCTGGATGTCGGGGCGGCCTCGGTGGGCGAGGTGGCGAGCTACTCCCTCGCCGTGCTGCTGGACGAGAGCCGAACCGATCGTCCGGGCGCCTCCCGCTCCCGCTAATCCGTCTCGATGGGCAGCGACTCGTCCCGCGCCCATTCGCTCATGGACGCGTCGTAGACGGCCAGATCCCGGTAGCCGAGCCGGTGGAGCATGAAGGCATCCAGGGTCGCCGCGATGCCGCCGCCACAATAGGCGACCGTGCGCCGGGTCGGATCCGCGCCCACGTCGCGGAAGATCGCTGCCGCCTGCCCGGTGGACAGCAACGTGTTGGTGTCCGCGTCGACCAGGGAGGAGGCGGGCACGTTGATGCTGCCGGGGATGCGCCCCGGCCGGCCGTAGCGCGGATTCGCGCCCCGGTGGAGATCGGCCTCCAGGGCGTTGATCAGGCAGGTGCCCGCGTCGCCGATCGCCGCGCGCACCTGGTCCCGGGATACGAACAGCTCCGGGCGTGGACGCGGGGTGAGGGTCGCCGGCTCGAAGCGGGGCACTTCCGTCGACGTGGGCCGACCCTCCCGCTGCCACTTCTCCCACCCGCCGTCCAGCACCGCGGCCGCGTCGAAGCCCACGTAGCGCAGCAGCCACCATACCCGCGTGGCCCACACGTTGCGTCCGCGTGAGTAGAGCACCACGCGACCACCGTCGCCGATGCCGCGGCGTGCGAAGGCGTCGGCCAGCGTATCCGGCGGGAGTGCCGTGAACCGCAGGTGGCGCGGGCTCGAGGAGTCGGACAGCTCGTTCTGGATGTCGAGGAAGCCGGCGCCCCGGATGTGTCCCTGGGCGTAGTCGGCCCGTCCGCTTCGCACGTCGTACGGCGCCCCCTGCCCGGGCGGCAGGTAGTCCAGGTAGGTCGTGCACTCGAACACCCGCAGATCGGGATCGTCCAGGTGCACTGCCAGCCAGTCGCTGGAGACCAGCGGATCGGAGAACCGGTCGTCGGAGTTCATGGGCGCCGCCTGCTCGTTTGCATGGCCAGGATTCTAGACGGGTGTCCCGGGTCCCAGACCACTGGTCGAGGAGGAGGATGGCATGTAGCGCCAATCGGAACGGCCAGTCAGGGCGATGCCCGCGGGAATCCAGCGCTGCGTGCTCCCTCGCATGCGTGGCGGGGATGCGGGCCGGGGGCCCGCGGTCCCGCGTGCAGGCGTCTGCCTTCTTCGCGGGGCGTCCCGGATGTACCCTCGACCGCGAGCAGGCCGTGCCGGGGACGGCCCCGGCCAGGAGGTGGGCGATGCAACTCGAGCTGTGGCTGTCCTTCGTCGTGGCCTCGGCGCTGATCATCGCCGTGCCCGGGCCCATCGTGCTGCTCGTCATCGCCCGTACCGTGGAGCGGGGTCCGGCCAGCGCCGTGCCGGTGCTGCTGGGCAGCCTGCCGGGCGCCGTGGTCGGCATGTCCCTGTCCTTCGCCGGGCTGGGCGCGGTGCTGGCCGCGTCGGCGGAGCTGTTCACCCTGGTGAAGTGGCTGGGCGCCGCCTACCTGGTGTACCTGGGCGTGTCCCAGTGGCGCCGCAGCCGGCGCGCCGCGGCCGCGGCCCGGCGCGGATCGCGGGCGGGCCCCGCAAGCGGTGGGCGCGGTGCGGTGTGGCAGGGCTTCCTGGTGAGCACCCTGAACCCCAAGGCCATCATCTTCTACGTGGCGTTCATCCCCCAGTTCATGGATCCCCATGCGCCGGCGCTGCCCCAGATGCTGATCCTGGGCGCCACCTTCGTGACGCTGCTGCCGCCGGTGCTGGGCTGCTACGTGGCCGCGGCGGCGCTGCTGCGCCGCGGGATCCGCAGCGAGCGGGCGATGGGGGTGCTGAACCGGGTGGGCGCCGCGACCATGGTGGGGGCCGGTGTGCTCACCGCGTCCCTGCGCGGCGCCCAGGGCGCCACGCCGCGCCTGGCCCTCACGCCGGGCTGACGGCACGCGGATCGCCGCCGGGTGTGCCGGCACCGGCGTCTGCGCGGAGACGCCGGACGCCGCTATCCAATCCGCGGCAACGCCACCCGCACCTCCACCGCGGCGCTGGCGATCACCGCCACGTCGTCGCGCTCCTCGTCGGGCACGTCCAGCCCGCCGTGCACCACCTGCACGTTCACGCGGCCGTGGGGAACTGCCGCCTTCACCGGGCCCGGATCCACCGCCTCGGGGCGCTGCACGCCGATGGTCACGTCCACCTGCATGGACTCGGGATCGATCCCGAACGCGCGGATGAAGGTGAGCGAGCCATGCTGCAGGGCGTCGCTGACCGCCCGCAGCGCGGCCTTGGTGTAGTCGCGCCCGTGGAGGTCGGTGCCGGCGCCCAGCTCCAGGATCACCCGCGGCGGGCTCACGCGGATGCGCCCGCCGGCAGGTCCAGGCGCACCACCGCCGCGGCGTGGGCCAGCAGGGTGCTGTCGCCGCCGTCGTCGCGCGGGATCTCGAGCCCGCCGTCCACCACGGTCACGGTGCCGGTGCCGTGAGGCAGCACCGCGAGCACCTGCCCGGTGTCCACCGTCTCGGGGCGCGGCACGCCGATGATGATCTCCACCCGCATGGCGTCCGGGTCCATGCCCAGCGCCCGGGTGATGGTGAGCGAATTCCGCCACAGGGCATCGCGCAGCGCCCGCACCGCGGCCTTGGTGGAATCGGCGCCGCGGATGTCGGTGCCCATGCCGATCTCGAGGACGACGCGCTTCCAGGCCATGCCCGCATCTTGATCGAGCGGGGCCCGGCCCGTCCAGCACGCTCACCCGTCGTGGCGGCCCGCATCCGCGCGTAGGATCACGGCCCTGCGCGCGAGCATCACCCGGTATTCCCCGTGACCGACGACCTGAACGCCGACGTGGTCATCATCGGCGCCGGCATCGCTGGCACCGCCACCGCGTACTTTCTCGCCAGCCGGGGCGTGCCGGTGATCGTGTGCGAGAAGGGCGAGACCGGCGGCGAGCAGTCCACCCGCAACTGGGGCTTCGTGCGCCAGCAGGGCCGCGACCCGGCGGAGCTGCCGCTGATGATGGAGAGCAACCGCATCTGGCGCGGGCTCGAGCAGGAGCTCAACGCGGATCTCGGCTGGATCCAGGCGGGCAACCTGGTGACCTTCGCCAGCGACAAGGACCGCGACCGCTGGGGCGAGTGGGCGGCCTTCGCCAACGGGCTGGGGCTCGCCACCCGCATGCTGGAGCGCCGCGAGATCGCCGGCGTGGTGCCGGATCACCGCATGGACGTGCTGGGCGCGGTCTACACCCCGAACGACGGGCAGGCGGAGCCGCGCCAGGTGATGCCGGCGCTGAAGCGCGCCGCCGAGGGCCGCGGTGCACGCTTCGTCGAGCGTTGCGCGGTGTTCGACATCGACGTGGCGGCAGGCGCGGTCACCGGCGTCACCACGGAGCGTGGGCGCATCCGGGCACCGGTGGTGGTGGTGGCGGCGGGCGTCTGGTCGTCGCGGCTGCTGCGCTTCGCGGGCCTGGACCTGCCCGCGGTGTGGATCCGCGGTTCCGTGGCGCGTACCACGCCGGTGCCCGTGATCAGCCACGCGGCCACCTGGTCCGGCATCGCCTTCCGCCAGCGTCGCGATGGCTCCATGAACGTGGCCACCCGCTCCAGCGACCACGATCTGATCGTCGACAGCGTGCTCGCGTACCCGCGCTTTCGCGGCGCCTTCGCCCAGCACAAGCGTGACGTTCGCGTGCACGTCAGGAAGCTGTTCTTCGAGACCCTGGCCGGGCGCTTCTCCCAGGACGCCTTCGCCCGCGAGCTCGTGCGCCACCGGGTGCTGGACCCGAAGCCCAACATGGCGGTGCTGCGCGAGGTGCTGGCGGAGGTGAAGCGCATCCTGCCGGCGGCGGCGGATGCGCGGATCGAGCGCACCTGGGCGGGCTACATCGACATGACGCCGGATCTGCTGCCGGCCATCGACCGGCTGGCGAGTCCTTCCGGGCTGGTGATCGCCACCGGCTTCAGCGGCCACGGCTTCGGTCTCGGACCGGCGGCCGGGCGCGCGGTGAGCGAGCTGGTGGTGGACGGGCGCGCGTCGCTGGATCTGTCGGCGTTCCGGTTCGCCCGGTTCGGGGACGGCAGCGCGCTGCAGCCGTCGACGGTGGTCTGATGGTCGCTGCCCCTCACCCCGACCCTCGCATGACCCGATTCGATGTGCTCCTCGCGGTCACGGTGGTGATCATCAGCGTGCTGGTGTGGGGCATTGCCGGGCGCACGTCGCGGGAAGCGCCCTGGCCCGGGTCCGTGGACGGCCTCGCCTTCTCCGCCTACCGCCATGGCCAGGATCCGGCCCGCGACCAGTACCCGGAGCTGGACACGCTGCGCGAGGACCTGCGCCTCGTGGCGACCCGTACGCGGGCGGTGCGCACCTACGGCGTGGACGGGACGCTGGCGCTCGTCCCGGCGCTCGCGGGAGAGCACGGGCTGGAGGTCACCGCCGGCGTGGATCTGGGTGCGGACATCCCGGGCAACGACGCGCGGATCCGCAGGCTGGCTGCGGTGGTGGAGGCGTCGCGCAACGTGGCGCGGGTGATCGTCGGCAACGAGGCGGTGCTGGACGGACGCCTCACCGTGGCCCAGGTGGTCGCGGCTCTGGACGCCGCCCGGGCGCGCATCGCCGTGCCCGTCAGCACCGCCGAGCCCTGGCACGTGTGGCTGCGCAACCCGCGGCTTGCGGCGCACGTGGACTTCATCACCGTGCACCTGCTGCCCTACTGGGAAGGCGTGCCGGTGGACGATGCGCTCGCCTTCGTCGACGCGCGCATGGCGGACCTGGCGAGGGCCTTCCCGGGCAAGCCCATCCTCATCGGCGAGGTGGGCTGGCCCAGTCGCGGGCGCGACCGCGCCGGCGCCGAGGCTTCGCCGGCGGACCAGGCACGCTTCCTGTCGCGCTTCCTCGCCCGCGCCGAGGCGGCAGGCTGGGACTACTTCCTGATGGAGGCCTTCGACCAGCCCTGGAAGCGGCGCCACGAGGGTGGCGTGGGCGCCCACTGGGGCGTGTGGAACGTGGACCGCGCCCCGAAGCTGGACTTCGCCGGCACCGTGGAGCCGCTGCCGCACCGGTGGCTGGCGGCGCTGGCCACGGCGGCGCTGGCGCTGGCGGCCTTCGCGGCGCTGCGCCGCGACGGCGCGTCCATGGGCCGCCCGGGCCGCGCGCTGCTGGCCACGGCGGCGCTGACCGGTGCCGGTGCGCTGGTGTGGACCGTGCACGCGCACATGGGGCAGTACTGGACCGTGCCCATGACGGCGGTTGCGGTGCTGGTGGGCGCGGCGCTGCTGGGGGCGCTGGCGGTGCTGCTGGTGGAGGCCCACGAGTGGGCCGAGGCGCGCTGGCGGCCGGCGCGCCGGCATCCCGCACCTCATGTGGACGACGGCAGGCTGCCGATGGTGTCGCTGCATCTGCCCGTCTGCAACGAGCCGCCGGAGATGGTGCGCGAGACGCTGCGCGCCCTCGCCGCGCTGGACTATCCCCGCCTGGAGGTGCTTGTCATCGACAACAACACCCGCGACGAGGCCCTGTGGCGCCCGGTGGAGGCGGCGTGCGCGGCGCTCGGAGAGCGTTTCCGCTTCTTCCACCAGGAGCGGCTCCCGGGCTTCAAGGCGGGCGCGCTCAATCACACCCTGGCACGCACCGCACCGGACGCCTCGGTGATCGCGGTGATCGACGCGGACTACCTGGTGGCGCCGGGCTGGCTGCGCGCCATGGTGCCGCACTTCGCCGACCGGTCCGTGGCCATCGTGCAGTCGCCCCAGGACTACCGCGACGGCGCCCAGTCCGCCTTCAAGGCCATGTGCCACGCGGAGTACCGCGGCTTCTTCCGGGTGGGCATGGTCATCCGCGACGCGCGCAATGCCATCATCCAGCACGGCACCATGACCCTGGTGCGCCGCTCGGCCCTGGAGGCCGCCGGCGGCTGGGGCGAGTGGACCATTACCGAGGACGCGGAGCTGGGCCTGCGCCTCATGGCCAACGGCGCACGCGCGGTCTACCTGCCGGCCAGCCACGGCCGCGGCCTGACGCCGGACAACTTCCTGGACTACAAGCGCCAGCGCCTGCGCTGGGCGCTGGGCGCGGTGCAGATTCTGCGCCGCCACCGGGCCACGCTGCTGAGCCGGGGGCCGGGACGCCTGACGGCGGCGCAGCGCTTCCACTTCGTGGCGGGATGGCTGCCGTGGTTGGCCGACGGCGCGAACCTGGTGCTCGTGGCCGGTGCCATGGTCTGGAGCACGCTCATGATCCTGGCGCCGCGGGCGTTCGAGCCGCCGATCGCCCTCCTGTCGGCCATACCCGTGGGCCTGTTCACCGCGCGCCTGCTGAAGCACGCGCATCTGTACCGCACGCGGGTGGGTGCCGGCTGGCGCGACACCGCCTACGCCGCGCTGGCGGGCATCGCCCTGATGCCCACGGCAGGCCTCGCGGTGCTGCTCGGCACCCTCGGCCGGCGCCGGCCGTTCCTTCCGACGCCCAAGCTCGCGCGCCGGCACAGCGTGACCGGCGCCATCGCCGCGGCCAGCGGCGAGACCGCCACCGCGCTGGGACTGCTCGCTGTGGCGGCGGCGGCCGGTACCCTGGTCGGCGGCGACGACCTGGCCGCGTGGCGGCTCATGCTGGTGGTCATGTGCCTGCCTTTCGCCGGCGCGCTGGTGCTGTCCCTGGTGAGCGCGCTCCCTGGCGGGCGCCGGCAGGTGGCGTCCTCCGCGGCGGTGCCCGAGACGTCCTGACGCCAGCAGGAGCCGGGCGCGTCAGCGCGCCGCGTCCAGCGCTGAAAGCAGCAGCGGCGCGAGCCGGTGCATGGGCATGATCGTCTCGTCAGCGGGAGTGAGGCCCGGAGTGAAGCCCGCCCCCAGGAAGCCGTCCAGCAACTGTGGCCGGTGGGCAATCACGTGCACCGGTACCTGGTGGCCGGCGCCGGGGCCGCTCACGCTGGCGGCGGGCTGGTGGTCGCCCACCAGCACCAGGATCTGATCCCGCCCGGCGGGCTGCTCCAGGTAGCCCGCCAGCGTGCGCAGGGCATAGGCCATGGCGTCCACGTAGGCAGACCCGGGATCCGTCCAGTCCGGCGCGACCTGCAGCCGAGCGGGGGCGTCGGTGCCGGCGAAGGGTTCCGATCCCAGGAGCCGGGGCCAGTCCGCCTGGTAGGGCGGCGTGGGCCGGAACGGCATGTGGCTGCTGATGGTGGTCACGAAGGCGAACACCGGTGGACGCGACGTGCCTGTCAGCTCCAGGGCGTGGAGCTTCGCCAGCGCGTACTGATCCGGGATCCGCCACCAGCCGAAGGCCGGCCCGCGGTAGTCCAGATCCCCCTCGCCATAGACTCGTTGGAAGCCATAGAAGCCGCCCTCGGGCCACGCGCGCTTCAGCCCCGGCATCACCGCCACCGCGCGGAAGCCCGCCTGGGCGAAGCGCTGTACCAGGGTGTCGCGTCGCCGGGTGAGCAGCGCCGCGTAGCTGGCGGGGTCCGGGATCTCGATGCCCGACAGCAGGCTCGCGTGGGCCAGCCACGACGCGCCGCCGAAGGTGGGCGAGGCGATCAGGGCGCTGGCGGCGTGACGCCCGGTGCGGTCCACCGCCGCGGCCAGCGCCGCCCGCGGCGCCGCCAGCCCCGCCGCATAGCGGGCGTCCCCGAAGGTGGTGG
>JBFHNV010000023.1:0-40077 GCA_041593595.1 Gammaproteobacteria bacterium | reverse complement strand
GTGAGCGCGGTCGGACTCGGGGCGCCGCGCACCAGCCCGCTGACCAGCGACCAGCGGCCTCCCGCCGGGAAACCGCCGCCGCGCCGACGGGTCCGGCCACGCTTCGCGCTGCGACCGAGCTCGCGCAGTGGCGCGAAGGTGTCGTTGGTGATCTGCCCCGCCCACACCAGGTCCCACAGGGCCTCGCGGAAGGCGCGCGCGTCGGCGGTGACGCCGTCGCGCCGGACCGCGTCCTCGAGCTCGCTGAGGAACGACGCGCCGCGCCGCTCGAGGCACCCGAGCATGGCGCGGTGCAGGTCCGTGGGCGGCTCCTGGTCCGCGTCCGCTTCCAGGAGGTTTCGCGCGTCGGCGCGCAGATACAGCGCCACGCGCCCGTCCCGCGGACCGGTGGCGCCGCGGCCCACCCACACCACGGCGCCGGAGGCGGCGAGCAGGTCCAGCATGTCCGCCCGGAAGCCGCGCACCCGCGCCGGCAGCACCACGGTGCTCCACACCGACCAGGGCAGTGCCAGCCCCTGGAGCTGGCCGATCACGTCGCGCAGCCGATCCGCGCCCTGGCGCTCGCTGCCCACCCCCTGCCACGCAGGCAGGAACAGCGCCAGCGCCGCGGTGTCCACCGGCGCCACCTGGTCGCGCAGGGCGGCGAGGGTGCGCCGCTTGAGCCGCCTGAGCACCTCCGCGTCGCACCACTCGGGCACCGCGCCGCCGGGGCGGATCTCGCCGCGCACCAGCGCGCCGTCCGACTCCAGGCCGCCCAGCACCGGCTCCACCTGGGCATCCCGCAGCCCGAAGCGTGCCGCCGCGTCGCGGGTGAGGAACGGCCCGCGGTGGCGAGCGAAGCGCCGGAGCAGCGTCTCCAGCGGGCGCTCCACGGTCTGCAGGAACGCGTCCGGCAGCGCCGGCGGCGGGTTCACGCCCAGGGCGTCGCGGTACAGGCCCGCGTCCTCGGCGGCGATCCAGCGCGCCGTGCCCGCCACGCGCGCGCGGGCGGCGCGGCGCTGCTGCTCGAGCGCGCTCAGCCAGTGCGTCGTGTCGCCGTCGGCGCGCTCGGTGAGCTCCTTCTCGGTCAGGTCGCCCAGCCTCCGCAGGACGTCGTGCAGCTCGTCGGCGTCGCGGGCGCGGTAACCGTCGGCCAGGTGCTGCAGCTCCGCCTCCAGCACCTCGAGCACGTCGGCGTCGATGAGCTCGCGCAGCTCCATCTGGCCCAGCAGCTCGGAAAGCAGCGCGCGATCGAGCGTCAGCGCCTGGGCCTTGCGCTCCGCGAGCGGCGCGTCCTGCTCGTACAGGTACGCCGCCACGTAGGCGAACACCAGCGAGCGGGCGAAGGGCGAGGCGGAGCGGGTCTCCACATCGTCCACGGTGACGGCACGGGCGCGCACGTCGCGCAGCAGGGCCTTCAGACCCGGCAGGTCGAACACGTCGGCCAGCGCCTGGCGGTAGGTCTCGATGACCACCGGGAAGCTCGGGTAGCGCTGCACCGTGGCGAGCAGGCTCTGGGACTTGAGCCGCTGGGCCCACAGGGGCGAGCGCTGCCCGGGGCGGCGGCGCCTGAGCAGCAGCGAGCGCACCGCGTTCTCCCGGAACAGGCCCGCGAACAGCGCGGTGGAGGCGAGCTGGGCGGTGACCTGGTCCTCCACGTCCTCCGGATCGGGCAGCAGCGCGTCCAGGGCGGGAAGCTCGTCGATGTCGGCGAAGCGCAGCACGATGCCGTCGTTGGTGTACATCACCTGCAGCTCGTGGCCGGCCTGCTCGCCCAGGCGGTGCTGCAGGGCCATGGCCCAGGGCGCGTGCACCCGCGCGCCGAAGGGCGTGAGGATGCAGATGCGCCAGTCACCGAGCTCGTCGCGGAAGCGCTCCACGGTGATGGCGCGGTCCGTGGGCAGGGTGCCGGTGTGCGCCTTCTGCTCGGCCACGTAGGCGGCCAGGTTCGCGGCGGCGAATTCATCGAGGGGCGTGTTCGCCTCGATCCACTCCTTCGCGCGCGCCTCGCTCATGGCCCCCAGGCGCCGCGCGAAGGCGCCGATGGCGCGCCCCAGCTCC
This sequence comes from Gammaproteobacteria bacterium, assembly GCA_041593595.1. Classification (GTDB taxonomy): domain Bacteria; phylum Pseudomonadota; class Gammaproteobacteria; order HK1; family HK1; genus JBFHNV01. Next base: position 38,037 of record JBFHNV010000023.1, on the reverse strand, counting down.
AGCGGCCGCCCGGGCCCGTCGCCACGCCAGAAGGGCAGCTTGCCGGGCTCGCCGGGCGCCGGGGAGACGATGACCCGATCCCGGGTGATGGCCTCCACCCGCCAGGTGCTGGCGCCCAGGGTCACGTTCTCGCCCACCCGGGTCTCGAACACCATCTCCTCGTCCAGCTCCCCCACCCGCGGGCCGTCCTCCCCCAGGTGCACCGCGTAGGCGCCGCGGTCGGGGATGGTGCCGGCGTTCACCCGTGCGGCCAGGGCCGCGCCGCGGCGCGGGGAGAGCACGTCCTCGCCGCGGTCCCAGGCGAGCAGCGGCTTCAGATCCGCGAAGTCCGACGAGGGGTAGCGCCCGGCGAGCATGTCCAGCACCGCCTCCAGCGCGGCTCGGGACAGCTCCCGGTAGGGCGCCGCCCGGCGCACGATGCGCTCCACCTGGTCCACCTTCACCGGCGCGTCGCAGGCGAGCGCCACGATCTGCTGGGCGAGCACGTCCAAGGGGCTCGCCGGCACCGCGAGGGCCTCCAGCTCGCCTTCCAGCATGCGCCCGGCCACCACCGCGCACTCCAGCAGGTCGCCGCGGAACTTCGGATAGATGCGCCCGGCGCTCACCTCCCCCACGCCGTGGCCCGCGCGCCCCACCCGCTGCAGCCCCCGCGCCACGGAGCCCGGCGACTCCACCAGCAGCACCCGGTCCACCGCGCCCATGTCGATGCCGAGCTCCAGCGAGCTGGTGGCGACGATGCCGCGCAACGTGCCGGCCTTGAGCGCCTCCTCGATCTCCGCGCGCTTCTGGTGGGACACGCTGCCGTGGTGGGCGCGCACCAGCTCCTCGCCGGCCAGCTCGTTGAGGCGCTGGGCGAGCCGCTCGCACAGCCCGCGGCTGTTGACGAACACGATGGTGGAGCGGCCCGCGCGGATTTCCGCCAGCAGCCGCGGGTGGATGGCAGGCCAGATGCCGCGCTGGGGTCCGGGCCTGCCCACCTCGCGGGCGTAGAGCTCACCGAGGATCGATCCGCCCCGGCGCGGCTCCTCTTCCACCTCGCCGGGCGGGTGCTCCATGTCCGGCACCGGCACCGTGACCTGGAGATCCAGCGCAGGCTTCGCGGAGCAGTCGACGGTGGTGACCTGGCGGTCGCCGCCGAGGAAGCGGGCCACCGCCTGCAACGGGCGCACCGTCGCGGAAAGTCCGATGCGCTGCGGGTCGCGCTCGGCGATGGCCGCCAGGCGCTCGAGCGAGAGCGCAAGGTGGGCCCCGCGCTTGCCCGGGGCCAGCGCGTGGATCTCGTCGACGATCACGGTCTGCACGGTGCGCAGTCGCTCCCCGGCGCGCGAGCCCAGCAGCAGGAAGAGGGACTCCGGCGTGGTGACCAGGATCTCGGCCGGGTCCCTCAGCAGCCGCTGGCGCTCCTTCTGGGGTGTGTCGCCGGTGCGGATGGCGACGCTGGCCGGATGGAACGGCACCCCCAGGCGCTCGGCAGTGCGCGCGATGCCCGCGAGCGGCGCGCGCAGGTTGCGCTCGATGTCGTAGACCAGGGCCTTGAGCGGCGAGACGTAGAGCACCCGCACGCCCGGGGCCGCATCCGGCGGGCGCCGGCCCAGGGCGTCGATGGCGGCCAGGAAGGCGGCCAGGGTCTTGCCGCTGCCGGTGGGCGCCACCAGCAGCGCGTGATCGCCGCGGGTGATGGCCTGCCACCCGCGGCGCTGCACGTCGGTGGGGGCGTCGAAGCTCGCCTCGAACCAGGCGCGGGTGGCGTCGTGGAAGCCGGCGCCCGGCCCGCTCCCGTCGCTCACTTCGCCGATAGAGGAACGGCGGGAAGGGGCGGCGCGGCGCGGACACATGACCCGCGAATGCTACCTCTGCCCGGCCCCGCGACCCGGGCGGGGCGGGCTTCCGGCGTCAGCACAGGGCGGCGATGGCCGCCATGCGGTGCAGCAGCTCGATCGGTGGGCGGCGGACTCGCGTCGAGATCGTGTCAGCCCTCCGGCGCCCCGCCCTGGCGCGCATGCAACGCCCGTACCGTGTCCACCGTGTCCGCCTGGGTCGGGTCCTTGTCCTCCCGGTAGCGCTTCACCCGCGCGAAGCGCAGCGCCATGCCCGCCGGGTAGTGGGGGCTCGACTGGATGTCGTTCACCGCGATCTCCGCCACCAGCGCCGGGCGCACGTGCACCACGTGGCCGTCGCGGGCGGTCTCCAGCTCCAGCAGCCGCGCGGTCTGCCACGCGAGCATCCTGTCGGTGAGCCCCTTGAAGGTCTTGCCCAGCATCACATAGCCGCCGGTGCGGGGGTCCCGCGCCCCCAGGTGCAGATTCGAGAGCCATCCCCTGCGCCGGCCGCTGCCCCATTCGGCGGCGAGGATCACCAGATCCAGCGTGTGCGCCTGCTTCACCTTGAGCCAGCCGGCGCCGCGGCTGCCGGCGGCGTAGGGGCTGCCCGGGGACTTGGCCATCACGCCCTCGTGGCCGGCCTCCAGGGCGCGGGCGAGGAACGCCGCAGCCTCTGACGTATCCGCGGTCTCGATGCGCGGCACGACGAGATCCGCGCCGGCCATGCCGGCCAGGTGACGGAAGCGCTCCCGGGCGGGTCGATCGATGAGGTCCTCCCCGTCCCGGTGCAGGCAGTCGAAGAGGAACGTGCTGAGCGGCAGTGTCCCGCGCATGGCGTCCACGTCGCTCCTGCGCCCGAAGCGGCGCATGGTCACCTGGAACGGATGCGGTCGCCCGTCGTCGCGAAGGGCGATCACCTCGCCGTCCAGGATCATCGCCTGCGCCGGTATCGCCAGCGCCGCCTCCACGATCTCGGGCACGCGCTCCGTGACGTCGCTCAGACTGCGGGAGAACACCCGCACGTCGTTCCCGCAACGGTGCACCTGCACCCGGGCGCCGTCGAGCTTGTACTCGATGGCCGCCTCGCCCAGGGTCTCCAGGGCCTGGGCCATGTCCTCGGCGGGCTGCGCCAGCATGGGCTGCACCGGGGACAGGGGCGAGAGGCGGAAGCGGGCGAGCCCGGCGGCGCCCTCGCGAAGCGCCGCCACCGCCACCGCCGCCGGCTCGCCGGCCAGCATCACCGCCCGGCGCACCGCGTCCGCGGGCAGCGCCGCGGCCTCGGCGATGGCGTCCACCAGCACGCCCTCCAGCGCGCCCTGGCGCAGCTCCCCCAGCACCAGGCGCGCCAGGAAGTCCTGCTCGTCCCGGGTGACGGCGCTGAACAGGGCCCCGAGGGCCTCGCGGCGGCGCTCCTTCGAGCCGCTGCCGCGGATGGCGGCCACCCGGTCGAAGGCCGCGTCCACGTCCCGCAGCGAGAGCGTGGGCTCCGGCGCGGGGGGCGCGCCCGCGAGGTCGCGCAGGACCGCGGGCCCGAGACCGATGCGTCCCTGGGGCAGGGTGCCGGTGAGGTAGCTCACCACCAGTCCGGCCTCGCCGGCGCCCGCCTCACGCAGGCACGCCGCCAGGGCCGCGCGCTTCTCGAGGCGGCTGCGGGTGGCGGCCACCCGGCGGGAGACCTGGACGACGCGGGCGAGCTGCATGGCCGGGAAAGGCTACCCGCGGGCCCGCGGGTACACCGGAGGCGGGCCCCGGATCCGTGACGGGTTCCACCGCGGGGCCGTGCCGGCACCGCAAGCCCCCTGTGCGCCGCGGCGGGCTGATCCCGGCGCTCCCCGGCCCTATGGTGCACCGCATCAAATCACGTGGCGGACAGCCGCCACCAGGAGACCGACCATGACCCGGAACCCGGACCGGGGCGCCGGCCCCGAGCCCAGAATCGAGGAGATCGAGGCCGCCCTGCGGCGCGCCCACCAGCTGCGCAGCGAGGCCGCCGCCGCCGGCGCCGCCTGGCTGGCGGCGCGGATCCGCGGGCTGCTCGCGCGGCTGCGCGCCCGACTCGCCGCCGCCCTGCCACGCCATCGCCGGCCCGCAGCGGGCGTCCCCGGCCACGGACCGAGGCGCCCCGGCCGCGGCCCGGTGCCCGCGCGCCACGCGCCGTCGGCCGCCGGATGGTTCGCGGAATGATCGGCCCGCTGCAGATCGAGGAGCCCGTGGCGGCCGCGCCGCGGCCCTCGCGGCTGCTGCGCCACGCCGCGCGTCTCGCGGGCACGCTGCAGCGGGCCCTGCATGCAACGCAGCTGGCGGAGCGATACGTTCGCACCAGCGATCGCGAGCTCGCGGCCCGGGGCCTGCGCCGCGAGGACCTGCTGCAGGAGATCCGCGACGTGGTCTGCCGGGATCCCTGAGGCGCCTCCTGCCCCGGGGGCCGCGTGATGTCGCTCACGCCGCCTCGTCGCCCCCCGGCGGCGGGAACTCCCGGGCCAGGTGCTCCGCCCAGCCCCGGCAGGCGTCCACCCAGGTGAACACGCCGGCGAGCCGGCCTTCCCGGGTCACGATGGCGGAGCCCAGGTGGCGCTCGGCCATGGTGCGCAGCACCGCCTCCAGGGGCGTCGCCAGGTCGGCCACGTAGGGGGCGGGCGTATGCACGGCGCGCACGGGCACGTCGTCGGACGCGCCGTCCAGATCACGCCCGGTGACCATGCCCACGATGGCTTCAGAGTCCATCACCGGCAGGTGGTGCACCGCGTGCTCGTCCATCATGGCCCGGGCCTCCCGGGCGCTGGCGTCTGCGTCGATGGAGTAGGGGAAGGGCGTCATCACCGACGCCAGCCGGGGCGGTCGCTTCATGGTGCCTGGCCCGAGCGGGAGGGGCAGGACTGTAGATCAGGTGCGCCAGGCGTGTGTACCGGATGGCGGCGTCCTCATTCCCGGCGCCCGCGGAGCTCGCCGGCGCGCGCCAGGTGCCAGCGCGTGACCAGGGGCCCGGCGATCTCGAACAGCACCGTGCTGGCGATGACCACCGGCAGCACCTGCCCGGCCAGCTCCGGGAGGCGCTCCGCCACCAGCAGCGCCATGCCCAGGGCCACGCCGGCCTGGGGCAGCAGGCACCAGCCCGTGCGCCGCCGGAGCTCCGGCCCGGCGCCGGCGGCGCGGGCCCCTACCAGGCCGCCCAGCACCTTGCCCGCGGTACGCGCCAGCACGTAGGCGAGCACCAGCGGCCCCAGGGTCGCGAGGGCGTCCACCTCCAGGGCGTAGCCGGCGAGCAGGAAGAACACCACCAGGAACGGGTCGCTCACGCCCTCGATGTCGCGGAAGGGCAGCGTGTGGTGGGTGGCGCGGTTCGCCACCGTGGCACCCAGCGCCATGCACGCGAGGAGGTACGAGACCTCCAGCCAGATGGCGAGGCCACCGCACAGGAACACGAAGCCCGCGGCCTCCAGCAGGGTGGGCTCGCCTTCCTTCACGCGGCCGGTGAGCCAGGCCATGGGCAGCCCGAGCCCCACGCCCAGCAGCACCGCGCCCGCCACCTCCCACAGCCCCGCGGCCACCTGGGTCATGACCGCGCCCTGCCCTACCAGGGCCTCCGCGGACACCAGGGCGAAGCTGAACACGAGGATCCCCCAGGCGTCGTCGATGGCCACCACGCCCAGCACCACGTCGGTGAGGGGCCCGCGGGCGTGGGACTCGCGCACCAGGTCGAGCACCGCCGCCGGTGCCGTCGCACAGGCGATGGCGCCCAGGGTCAGGGCCACCGGCACCACTGCGTCGGCGAGCAGCGCCGCGCCCGCCACCAGCGCCGCCACCGCCACCGTCTGCGCCAGGGAGATCCACAGCACCACCTTGCCGCTCGCGGCCAGGTCGCGGCCGTAGAAGCGCTCGCCCAGCAGGAAGCCGACCATGGCCAGCGCCATGTGCGCCGCCAGGGGAAACCACCCGGCGACGTCGGGCGGCACCAGGTCGAAGACGTGTGGACCAGCGGCCACCCCCAGCAGCAGCAGCAGGGTGACCCGCGGCACGTGAGTGCGCGCGCCGGCGGCGTGGGCTCCGTAGCCGACGAGCAGCAACACGCCCAGGATGGCCAGGGTCGTGGGATCGAAGTGGTCCATGGGCCGGATCCTGCCGCCCCGCGGATCCGCGCGCCTTGCGTCAGATCAGAGCGCGTCGCGCACCCGCGCCGCACCCTCCACCATGGCGCACAGCTTGCCGTAGGCCACGTCCCGGGTGAGGTACTTCATGCCGCAGTCCGGCGCCACCACCAGGCGCTCGGCGGGCAGGTGGAGGAGCGCGGCGCGGATCCGCTGCGCCACCACCTCCGGATCCTCCACCTCCGGATCGCCCATGCTGATCACGCCCACCAGCACGGTCTTCGACGGCAGGCACTCGAGCACCGCCGGATCCAGCTTCGGCTGCGCGGTCTCGATGGAGATCTGATCGGCGACGCACTGATCCAGCTCCGGCAGGAACGAGTAGCCCGCCGGCTTGTCCTTGACCGTGGCCGCGTAGCCGAAGCACATGTGGACCACGGTGGTGCCCGCGGCGTCCGCGAGGGCGTGGTTGATGGCCTCCACCGCGTACGCCTTCGCCGCCTCCGGGCGCGCCTGCATCCACGGCTCGTCCAGCTGCACCAGGTCCGCCCCCGCCGCGAACAGGTCCGCCACCTCCGCGCGCACCGCGTCCGCGTAGGCGAGGGCCAGGGCGCGGGTGTCGGGGTAGTAGTCGTTGTGCGCCTGCTGGGACATGGTGAAGGGCCCGGGCAGGGTCGCCTTGATCCGGCGATCCGTGTTCGCGCGCAGGAACGCCACGTCGCGCACCTGCACCGGGCGCGGGCGCCGGATCTCCCCCACCACCCGCGGCACGTGCACGGTCTGGCCCGAGCGCCCCGTGGTGACGCCCGGGTTATCCAGATCGATGCCTTCCAGCGCGGTGGCGAAGTGGTTGGAGTAGCTCTCCCGGCGGACCTCACCGTCGGTGACGATGTCGATCCCGGCGCGCTCCATGTCGCGGATGGCGAGCAGGGTGGCGTCGTCCTGGGCGCCTTCCAGCAGCGCGTCGTCCACGCGCCAGATCTCGCGGGCGCGCACCCGCGGCACCTTGCCCGCCAGCGCGGAGCGATCCACCAGCCACTCCGGCTGCGGGTAGCTGCCCACCACCGCGGTGGGGAGGAGCGTGTGGGTCACGGCCGGGTCAACCGATTCGAGCTGCGTCGCCGAGGAAGCCATGGGTCGACGCGACCCGCCGTGAACCCGTCCCTGGGGGCTCGAAGGCGGCGTCCCTGCCGCCTACGGTCGCGTCGACCCATGGCTTCCTCCTCGCGTGATCGGCAATGCGGACCGTCGTTCACACGGCCGCAGGGACAATGTGGGTCGTCCCGGGCAGCGTGATGATCATGCGCTTGAGCAGGCGGCAGTCCTCGTCCGGGAAGGCGTCGCGCCGGTGCAGCGTCACCGCGTTGTCCCACAGCACCAGGTCACCCACTTGCCAGTGGTGGCGGTACACGTTTCGGGGCCGGGTCGCGTGCTCGAGCAGCTCGGCGAACAGGGTCTGCGCCTCCTCGTCGGGCATGCCGTCGATGGCCACCAGGGTGCCCGGATCGATGTAGAGCGCCTTGCGCCCGGTCACCGGGTTCGCGTGCACCAGCGCGTGGCGCACGTCCGGCGTCGCACGGATGCGCTCGGCATAGGACTGCTTCACCGTGTCGCCATCGGCGCCGGGGATCACCGCGCCGGTGCGCGCGGCGTAGCTGAATGTGCCCACCGCGCCGTCGAGACGCGCCTTCAGCGCGGCGGGCAGGGACGCGTAGGCCCCGTAGAGATCTGCCCAGCAGGTGCCGCCAGGGATGTCCGGGACCACCTGGGCGTAGAGGAAGCAGCCGGTGACCGGCACCGGGTTGTAGGACTGGTCCGTGTGCCAGTTGAGCTCCCGCGACGACAGGCCGCCGATGAGCTGGCCGGCACCGTTGCGCATGTTGGACACCACCGAGACCTCGGGACGGCTGGACCACCAGCTACGCTCGATGTACCGCTCGGGCGTGCCCAGGGCCTGCCCGAAGCCGAGCAGCTCCTCCTCGGACAGGGCCTGGCGGCGGAACACCAGCACCGGGTGCTCGGCGAAGGCGGCCCGCAGGCCTTCGCCGGCCGCGGCGTCGAGGCCCTGCCAAAGGCTCACGCCGCGCACCTCGCGGGCGAAGCTGCCGTCGATGGGGATCAACTCCACGGCCACGACACCACTCCCCGGCACCCGAGCCGCTACCCAGTCTATCGGATCGGCCAGCGGACACGTGCAGGACGTGGGCTCATCGGTCGTGTCCCCGCCCCGCCGGTGTCGAGGGGGATGGCCCGGGTGGGGGAGCAGGCGGGCACCACCGAGGCGAAGCAGGGAGCGTCTCGGGATTCGGAACGGCAGCTTAAGATTCGCGTCTCCGGCCCCCGTGGAAACATCCGATGGCCCTTCAGCTCACGCCGCTACGGCCCGACTTCGTCGCCCGGGCGGACGGGGTGGACCTGGTGGACGGCCTGACGCCGGACGTCTTCGCGCGACTGCGGCGCGCCCTGGACGATCATTCCGTCCTGGTGATTCCGGGCCAGCCCATGGACGACACCCGGCAGCTCGCCTTCTCGCGCCGGTGGGGTCCGATGGAGCCCACCCGGGGCGTCAATCCCGCCAGCGGCACGCCCTTCGCCCGCCAGTCCAACCTGGACATCCGCACCGGCGCCGTCATCCCGCCGGACGACCGGCGCATGGCCTACCAGCGAGGCAACTACCAGTGGCACGCGGACAGCACCTTCAAGCAGGTGCCGTCCTTGTGCTCGATCCTCACCGCCCGGGTGGTGCCACCGGAGGGCGGCGACACCGAGTTCGTGTCCACCCGCGCCGCGTACGAGGCGTTGCCGGACGACATGCGGGCACGGGTGGAGGATCTGGTCGTGGAGCACGACTTCTCCGTGTCCCGCGCCCGGGTCGGCTTCATCTTCACCCCGGAGGAGGCCGCCCACTACCCGCCCGTGTGGCACCCGCTGGTGCAGACGAACCCGGTGACCGGCCGCCGCTCCCTGCTCATCGGCGCCCACGCGTCGCGCATCGTGGGCTGGCCCCTGGACGAAGGTCGCGCGCTGCTACAGGAGCTGCTGGACCAGGCCACGCGCCCCGAGGCCATCCATGCCCACCGGTGGTCGGAAGGCGACCTGGTGATCTGGGACAACCGTGCCGCCCTGCACCGGGCCACCGCCTACGACGCGGTGCGCCACCGCCGGCTGATGCAGCGCACCACCATCAGCAACCCGGACATACTGCGCACACCGCCCTACGTCCGCCTTCGCGCCCTGCGCGAGGAGTCTGTCTTCGTGGCGGGCGACGGAGCGGCACCTTGAGGGCGGCGACCCGTCGCACCTTCTCGCACGAGAACGGGACGACGCGTCACTGCGCAAGGCGCGTTCTTCCGATGGCTTTCGCGGCAGCCATGTCCGCGGCAACCACGGCAGCGAAGGGCGTGACCGACGACGGCATGCAGCCCATCGGTCGCTTCGCCATGGATCGCACCGAGGTCACGGTGGGGCAGTTCCGCCGCTTCGCCGAGGCCACCCGTCTGGTGACGAAGGCGGAGCGTGACGGCGGCGGGCTGGTATACGCGTCCGGGTGGGAACAGCGCGCCGGCTGGACCTGGCGCGCGCCGTACGGAACTACCGCCGACGACGACGAGCCCGCCGTGCACGTCACGTTCGAAGAGGCGCGTGCCTTCTGCCGCTGGGCGGGCAAGCGCCTGCCCACGGATGCGGAGTGGACGGAGGCGGCCTACACGGAACGCCGCGCCGCGCCGCCGCAGGGATACGAGCAAGGGCGCAGCTACGAGTTCCCCACCGGGGACACGCCCACCGGGGCGAACTGCCTCGGCGACTGCGGAGTGCCGCCGGCCATCGACCGCTCGGCGATGCTGGATCGCGGCCGTGGCCACGCGCGGGCAGGCACCACCCGCCCCGGCGTCAACGGCCTGTACGACATGGGCGCCAACGTGTGGGAATGGGTCGACTCCGGCGACGGCAGCCACAAGAAGACCCGCGGCGGTTCCTGGTGGTACGGGGCAGAGCAGATGCGCCGGGACCACGAGGCGTCCAAGCCGCCGGATATGGCGGTGGTCTACATCGGCTTTCGCTGCGCGAAGGACCTGGAGTAGCCCGCCCGGCTCCGCGCCATCTGCCCGCACGGCGCCCGAGGGGCGGGCCCGTGCGCTCAGTGCTCCGCGACGGGCGGCCCCAGCGCCCGCGGGCCTTCACGCTCGCCGGCGTCGCGGCCGGGCGGCGCGGCGGGCGGCCCACCGCCACCCGCCGGCGGCACGTGCACGCTGCCCGCCATGAGCGCGTCCAGGTCGCCGGCGTCCAGGGTCTCCTTCGCCACCAGCGCCTCGGCCATGCGGTCGAGGACGTCGCGGTTCGTCACCAGCAGGTCGCGTGCCCGGGCGTAGTTGCGGTCGATGATGGCGCGCACCTCCTCGTCGATGCGCCGCGCTGTCTCGTCGGACATCTGCTTGCGCTGCGTCACCGAGCGCCCGAGGAATACCTCGCCCTCCTCGTCGTCGAAGGCCAGCGGCCCGAGCGCCTCGGACAGCCCGTAGCGGGTGACCATGTCGCGGGCGATGCGCGTGGCGCGCTCGATGTCGTTGGAGGCGCCGGTGGTGACGGCCTCCGGGCCGAACACCACCTCCTCGGCCACGCGGCCGCCGAACAGGGCCGCGATCTCGCTCTCGAGGCGCCGCCGGCTGGCGCTGTAGCGGTCGGACTCGGGCAGGAACACGGTCACGCCCAGGGCGCGCCCGCGGGGGATGATGCTCACCTTGTGCACCGGGTCGTGCTCCGGCACCAGGCGTCCGACGATGGCGTGGCCCGCCTCGTGGTACGCCGTGCGCCGCCGGTCCTCGTCGCTCATCACCATGGAGCGGCGCTCGGCGCCCATGAGGATCTTGTCCTTGGCGCGCTCGAAGGCCTCCATCTCCACGTGGGTACGGTTGCCGCGCGCCGCCATGAGCGCGGCCTCGTTGACCAGGTTCGCGAGATCGGCACCGGAGAAGCCCGGCGTCCCCCGGGCGATGACTGCCGCGTCCACGTCGGCGGCGATGGGCACCTTGCGCATGTGCAGGCGCAGGATCTGCTCGCGCCCGGCCACGTCCGGCAGGGGCACCGTCACCTGGCGGTCGAAGCGCCCGGGGCGCAGCAGCGCCGGGTCCAGCACGTCGGGTCGATTGGTGGCGGCGACCACGATCACCGCCTCGTTACCCTCGAAGCCGTCCATCTCCACCAGCAGCTGGTTCAGGGTCTGCTCGCGCTCGTCGTGGCCACCGCCCATGCCGGCGCCGCGCCGGCGCCCCACGGCGTCGATCTCGTCCACGAACACGATGCACGGGGCGCTCTTCTTCGCCTGCTGGAACAGGTCGCGCACCCGCGATGCGCCCACGCCGACGAACATCTCAACGAAGTCGGAGCCGGACACGCTGAAGAAGGGCACGCCCGCCTCGCCGGCGATGGCACGGGCGAGCAGCGTCTTGCCGGTGCCGGGCGGGCCCACCATGAGCACGCCGCGGGGGATGCGCCCGCCCATGCCCTGGAAGCGCCCGGGGTCGCGCAAGAAGGCCACCAGCTCGGCCACCTCCTCCCGGGCCTCGTCCACCCCGGCCACGTCCGACAGGCGCACGGGCACCGCCTCGCCATCCACGCGGCGCGCTCGTGACCGCCCGAAGCCGAACGGGTTGCCGGCGCCTCCGCGGCCGCCGACCTGGCGGCGGATGAGGAAGACCACCAGGGCCACGATCAGCAGCACGGGCAGCAGCGACGCGAGAAGGCTGCCCAGAAATCCGGGCTGCGGCTCGGGCCGCGACTCGATGGCCACGCCCGCGTCCAGCAGATCGCCGATGAGTCCCGGGTCGTCCGGCGCGTAGGTGCTGAAGGGCGTCCCGTCGCGGCGCTGGCCGACGACGCGGTTGCCCTGGATGGTGACCCGCCCCACGTCCTCCGCCTTCACGGCGGTGAGGAACTCGGAGTAGGCGACGGTGGCGGGCACGGGGCCGCGCGCACCCTGGTTGAGCACCGCGCCGAGGACCATGGCGGCCAGGAACAGCATGGCGAGGCGGAGGAGTGGGTTGGGTTTCATGGCTGTGACCGTGTAGGGCTTCGCGGCCGGCATTCGCGGGGCACCGCCGGCATCGCCGGCCGGGTCGCCGTGGCGCCCGGACTGGGCCGATCAGAAAAAGTCGGAGCAGCGCCCGTTGTATTCCCAGTCCCCGTACCGGGTGGGGTCGATGCCGTCCTGCCCCGGGTGGTGCTGGTAGGCGCTCCGCCGCTGGTAGGCCACGGCGTCGGCACCTTCGTCGCCCAGCATGCGACGCAGGGTGCCGGGCACGACGGGGAAGGCAGTGGGTGTCTTGCTGTCGCGGGTCATCGGCCGCTCTCTGTCTGACGAAGGAGTCCTGCGAAGCGCCACGGCTTCGACATCACTTAGACGATACCTCCGGCTTCGCATTCCGCAAGGTTTATATTTAGACATCATTTAGACAGCAGTAATCCGTGCAGCGACCCCGGCACGGATTCCCGGGATCCCGGGCCGCGCGGCCGCCCGCACCGGACCCGGGGCGCGGGTGCCACCGTCGAGCCCGCGTCGGACCCGGGCTCAGGCCCCCCAGCGCTCCACCAGGCCGCGCACCTGGGCCGCGAAGGCCTCCTGCCGGAACTCCTGGAACGACGACCAGGAGCAGAACGTGCGCGGGTCCTTCACCCGGTGGGGAAACAGGACCCCGTCCAGGTGGTCGTGCTCGTGCTGGAAGGTGCCGGCGGAGTAGCCGCGCACCTGGAAGCTGCGCTGCGCGCCGTCGCGGTCGTGGCCGGACACCGCCACCTCCAGGTGGCGGGTGACCACGCCCCGCAGGTTGGGCACCGACAGGCAGCCCTCCCAGTTCTCGAAGGTGGCATCGGAGAGGAACTCGAGAACAGGGTTGATGAGCACCGTGAGGGGGATGGGCGGCTTGTAGGGGTAGCGCGGGTTGCCGCCGCGCACCTCCACGGTGAACAGCCGGTAGGGAATGCCCACCTGGTTGGCGGCGATGCCGGCGCCGTTGGCGGCGCGCATGGTGTCGATAAGATCGTCCACCCAGCCCTGCACCTCGGGGGTGGCGATGGCGTCCACGTCCACCTCCCGCGCCCGCGCCGCCAGGGTCGGATGTCCGATCTCGAGGATGTCGCGCACTGCCATCGGCGTGTCTCCGGTGAGCGAAGGATGCCGGTGAGCGGGGTCGCCCGGCGCGCCGCGGCCGTCATGTTGGCAGGTGCCGTCACTTGCGTCACCATCGGGGCAAGTCGCGGCGGTGCGGGGGTCAGATGGAACAGCTCAAGTACATCCGCAACGGCGAGAAGGCCACACCGACCTTCTCCGCTGACGAGATGTCCGCGCGTCTCGCGCGGCTGCGCGGGCTCATGGCGGAGCGGGCCATCGACGCCTGCCTGTTCACCTCGTACCACAACATCGACTACTACAGCGACTTCCTGTACTGCTCCTTCGGGCGGCCCTACGGGCTGGTGGTGACCGGGGACGACGCCACCACCATCACCGCCAACATCGACGGCGGGCAGCCCTGGCGACGCACCTTCGGGGACAACCTTGTCTACACCGACTGGCACCGGGACAACTACTTCGTGGCGGTGAAGAAGCTGGTGCGCGACGGCTGGCGGGTGGGCATCGAGTTCGACCACCTGAACCTGGAGAGCCACCGCAAGCTGCAGGGCGCGCTGCCCACCTCGGAGCTGGTGGACGTGGGCAAGCCCGCCATGCGCATGCGCATGGTGAAGTCCGCCGAGGAGATCGCGCTCATCAAGGAAGGCGCACGCACCGCTGACATCGGCGGCGCGGCCTGCGTGGAGGCGATCGCGCCGGGTGTGCCGGAGCACGAGGTGGCGCTGCACGCGACCCAGGCCATGGTGCGTCACATCGCCGAGACCTTCCCGCATGCCGAGCTGATGGACACCTGGACCTGGTTCCAGTCCGGCATCAACACCGACGGCGCACACAACCCGGTCACCAGCCGGCGCATCGAGCGTGGCGACATCCTGAGCCTGAACTGCTTCCCCATGATCGCCGGCTACTACACCGCGCTCGAGCGCACCCTCTTCGCGCAGACGTGCAGCGACGCGCATCTTCGCCTGTGGGAGGTGAACGTGAAGGTGCACGAGGCGGGCCTCGCGCTCATCCGTCCGGGGGCACGCTGCTGCGACATCGCCGCGGCGCTGAACGCCATCTACGCCGAGCACGATCTGCTGCGCTACCGCACCTTCGGCTACGGCCACAGCTTCGGCGTGCTCAGCCACTACTACGGCCGCGAGGCGGGGCTGGAGCTGCGCGAGGACATCGAGACGGTGCTCGAGCCCGGAATGGTGGTGTCCATGGAGCCCATGATCATGATTCCGCAAGGTCAGCCGGGAGCCGGCGGCTACCGGGAGCACGACATCCTGGTGGTCACCGCCGACGGCGCGGAGAACATCACCGGCTTCCCCTACGGCCCCGAGCACAACATCGTCCGGAAATGATCCCGGGCGCGCGGAGCGCGAGATGATCGATCACGGGTCCGCCCGCGTTCGCGACGAGGACGTCGCCGCCTTCGAGCGCGACGGCGTGGTGGTGCTGCGCGACGTTTTCGGGCCCTGGGTGGAAGGCGTGCGCGAGGCCATCGAGCAGAACCAGGCCGACCCGAGCTGGCGCGAGCGCACCTACCGCCCGGACGACGGCAGCGCGCCCTTCTTCCAGGACTACTGCGTCTGGCGCCGCTTCGCCGGCTACCGCGCGCTGGTGGAGGACTCGCCCATGGCGGCCATGGCCGCCCGCCTCATGCGATCGCGCACCGCGCGGGTGTTCCACGACCACGTGCTGGTGAAGGAGCCGGGCAACTCCGTGGCCACACCCTGGCACCACGACGCGCCCTATTACCTGGTGGAGGCGGAGCAGTCGGTGAGCTTCTGGGTCCCGGTGGATCCGGTGCCGCGTGTGCGCACTATCGAGTACGTGGCCGGATCCCACCGCTGGGGCCGCAGCTTCCGGCCCACGCGCTTCGACGGCACCAACCTGTACCCGGACGACACGTCCGAGCCGGTGCCCGACCTGGAGTCCTCCCGGGACGACCTGGACATCCGCGGATGGGCGGTGGAGCCCGGCGACGCGGTGGCCTTCCACTTCCGCACCCTGCACGGGGCGCCCGCCAACCGCTCGGCGCAGCGCCGCCGGGTCACCTCCGTGCGCTGGGTGGGCGACGACGCCCGCTTCGCGCGGCGCCCCGGCAAGACCTCGCCGGCGTTCCCGGATCTCGTCTACGAGGACGGCGCGCCCTTCGCAGGCGAGGAATTCCCGGTGCTGTACCCCCGACGGATCATCTCCTGATCCGCGCTCCGTCGCGCGGCCGCACCGCCCCGGCACCCACCGCCAGCAGGCTCAGCGCCAGCAACGCCGCCACCGGCGGTTCCGAAAGCGGCGCCTGGAGCAGCGCGGACGCGGTGGGCGATCCTCTCCGGAACTCCGTGCCGGTGAGCGCGTACTGGTCGTTCCTGATCTGGGACTGGATGTAGCTGAGCTGCAGGTCGATGGCGACGCGGATGTTGTTGTCGCGTCCGTCGCTGGGGTGGCCTGGAAAGTCCGTGACGAGGATGGTCACGCCGGTGTTGGCGCTGATGATCCTGCGGAATACGCCGTCCACGTATCTCGCCCACATGCTGCCTGCCACGGCCGGTCCCTGGGGATCCGGAAAGAGGGCTCGATCAGACGACTGCGGAATGTCGTTGTTCAGCAGGATGACGTTCAACGTGTCGAGGAACACGTCCTCGATGCCCGCCCCGGTGACAGCGGCGTCGTCCCAGGTGGCGCCGGTGCGAACGCTGTTGCCGGAGGCGGTGGTGCGCTCCTCCCACTCCTGGATGATCTGGATTGGCACCGCCGGCGCCGCCTGCGCGCCGACGAGCGCGGCGAGACCCACGATGACGTGGTGATAGCGGAGCAGGCTGATCATGGCGCGCCTCCGCAAAGCCGGGCCTGCGGCCAGTATTCGCCCCACCGAAAGTGATTGCAATCGCGTGGGAATGCAGGTTCTACGCGCGGATCGCGCCAGGTCCCGAAATTGCCCGACCGCGCCCGAACTCGGGGTTCAGGGCCTGATCCCCGTCAGCCCTTCACGCACACCACCTGCTTCAGGGTGTGCACCACCTCCACCAGGTCCTCCTGGTTCGCCATCACCTGGTCGATGTCCTTGTAGGCGCCCGGGATCTCGTCGATGACGCCGGCATCCTTGCGGCACTCGACGCCCGCGGTCTGGCGCGCCACGTCGGCCTGCGTGAAGGCCTGCTTCGCCTGCGTGCGCGACATGCGCCGGCCGGCGCCGTGGGCGCAGGAGTGGAAGCTCTGGTCGTTGCCCCGGCCGCGCACGATGTAGGACTTCGCGCCCATGGAGCCCGGGATGATGCCGAGCTCGCCGGCGCCGGCGCGGATGGCGCCCTTGCGGGTAACCAGCAGATCGGCGCCGAAGTGGCGCTCCCGCGTGACGTAGTTGTGGTGACAGTTCACCGCATGCTCCGTCACCCGGAACGGCGGCAGCGTGGCGCGTAAGCCTTCCAGCACCAGCGCAAGCATCTGCGCCCGGTTCTCCGCCGCGTAGTCCTGGGCCCAGCCCACCGCCTCCACGTACAGATCGAACGATTCGGTGCCTTCGCGCAGGTACGCGAGGTCCCGGTCCGGCAGGCGCACGTCCAGGGCCTGCATCTCGTCGCGGGCGCGGGCGATGAACAGCCGCCCGATCTGGTTGCCGATGCCGCGTGAGCCCGAGTGCAGCATCACCCACACCCGGCCGGCCTCGTCCAGGCACACCTCGATGAAGTGGTTGCCGCCGCCCAGCGTGCCCATCTGACGCTGCCAGCGGTCGGGCCTGGCGCTCATCTTCGCGAGCTCCGGCACCCGCCCGAGCAACGCGTCGAGGCGATCGTACAGGCGCTTCACGCCCTGGCGGCGGATGCGCTTCTCGTCGTGCATGTCGAAGCCCACGGGCACCCGCTCCTCGATGGCCGCGCGCACCCGGGACATGGAATCGGGCAGGTCCGCTTCGCCGAGCGAGAGCTGCGTCGCGATCATGCCGCAGCCGATGTCCACGCCCACCGCCGCGGGGATGATGGCGCCGCGGGTGGGGATCACCGAGCCCACCGTCGCGCCGATACCCACGTGCACGTCGGGCATGGCGGCCACATGGGGATGCACGAAGGGCATTCCCGCCACGTTGGCGAGCTGGCGCATCGCCTGGGGGTCGACCTCGTCGGTCCACAGGTGCACCGGCACGGGGGTGTGGTCGATGGACTGCTTGATGGTCATGGTCTGATGCGCGCCGACAGCGATATCGCGGCACCACGTGCGGCTGCCGGGAACCCACTTCATTGTAGCGCTGCCCTGCCCACCGGCCCGGATCTGCCCTCGCGGACCGCCAGTGGCTACCATGGGCGCTGGCATGCCGGAGTAACCGGCCCGATGAACGATCTGTACGACCTGCTGCCCGACGTGCGCGACGGCCTCAACCGGCTGCAGCGCATCGTGCTCTACGAGCTGCACCGGGCGCGCCGGGAGACCGGACGCGAGCAGGTGCCCACCGTGATGCTGTACGGCCGGGTGGTGGAGCACGTGAACCTGAGCGAGCAGGAGTTCCAGCAGGTTCTGCAGTCGCTGGGTGTCGCCGGCGACGCCGCCGGGTCACGGCCTCCCGGCGAGGACGACGGGGACTGAGGTGGCGCGTCCGGGTCATCATCCGCAGGCCGTGCGTCGCGCGCGGGGCGCGCGCCGTGGGCTCTGCACGGTGGCCTTCGCACTCGCCGCCCATGCCGGCGAGCTGCACGCCGGGGCGCCCGTGGTCACCGACGTCATGGTGCCCTTCACCGGCGGCTTCGAGGAGATGGTGGAGCGGCGCCGGATCCGCGCCCTGGTCCCGTACAGCAAGACCTTCTACTTCCTCGACGGACCGACGCCGCGGGGGCTCTCCTACGAGATGCTCAAGGCCTTCGAGCAGCATGTGAACGAGGTGCTCGGGAAGTCCCGGCTGAGGATCCACGTGACCGTGGTGCCGGTACGCCGCGACCAGCTCATCCCGTTCCTGCTGGAAGGCCGCGGGGATCTGGCAGTGGGCAACCTCACCATCACGCCCGAGCGCAGCGCGCTGGTGGAGTTCTCCGAGCCCACGCTCACCGGCGTGGACGAGATCGTCGTGACCGGTCCCGGCGTGCCGCATCCGGACACGGTGGAGGACCTCTCCGGCATGACCGTGCACGTGCGGCGATCCAGCAGCTACTTCGCGAGCCTCATGGCGCTCAACGAGCGGCTGATCACCGCCGGGCGCGAGCCGGTGCGCCTGCGCATCGCCGACGAGGCCCTGGAGGACGAGGACCTGCTCGAGATGATGAACGCCGGTCTGGTGCCCACGCTGGTGGTGGACAGCCACAAGGCCGAGTTCTGGGCCGACGTGCTGCCGCAGATCACGCTGCACCGGAACGTGGCCGTGCGCACGGGCGGCAGCATCGCGTGGGCCATGCGGCCCGGCGACGCGCAGCTGAAGGAGGTCGTCGACGGGTTCATCCGGGAGCACCGCAAGGGCACGCTGGTGGGCAACATGCTGTTCAGGCGCTATCTGGAGACGAACCGGTGGATCAAGAATCCCCTGTCGCGGCGTGCGATGGAGCGCTTCCGCGGCGTGCTCGAGGAGTTCCGTCTCTACGCGGAACGCTACGGCTTCGATCCGCTCCTGCTGGCGGCCCTGGCCTACCAGGAGTCCGGCCTCGACCACAGCAAGCGCAGCCCCGACGGCGCGGTGGGCATCATGCAGATCCTGCCGAGCACCGCGGCCGATCCCAACGTGGAGGTGACGGACATCGAGCAACGCAGGAACAACATCCACGCGGGGGTGAAGTACCTGCGCTTCCTCGTGGACCGCTACTTCGACGAGCCGGACCTGGATCCCCTGAACCGGACCCTGCTCGCGTTCGCCGCCTACAACGCCGGCCCGCGCCGGGTGGCGGAGCTGCGCCGGGAGGCGCAGGAGAAGGGCCTCGACCACGACGTGTGGTTCGACAACGTGGAGCGCGTCGCCGCGAGCCAGATCGGGCGCGAGACGGTGCGTTACGTGAGCAACATCTACAAGTACTACATCGCCTACCGGCTGGTCACGGAGCGCCTCGCGGAGAAGAGCAGCGCGCGCAGCGAGGCGGGGGTCGTGGCTGGGCAGCCCTGACCGATCGCGAGGATTCGGCGATTCGAGGACGGTGTGCCCGGCTCCGCGTTCGGATGTGGCCAGACCGTCCCCGCGACCTGAATCGCTGTTCCGGGTGCTGCTACAAACATCTCGCAGTGCGCAGGACGGCATGGGTCGATGTGCCCCGCCGTGAACCCGTCCATGGGGGCTCGCAGGCGGCGTCCCTGCCGCCTACGGGCGCATCGACCCATGCCGTCCTCCTCCCTGGCCGGTGATCCGGGAATCGCAACAGCTATTCAGCGCGCGTCCTCGAGGATCATCGCCGCGGCCTTCTCGCCGATCATGATGGTGGGGGCGTTGGTGTTGCCGGTGGTGAGCACCGGCATCACCGACGCGTCCGCCACCCGCAGGCCCTGGATGCCGTGCACCCGCAGGCGCGAGTCCACCACCGCCTTCGGATCCTCGCCCATCTTGCAGGTGCCCGCCGGGTGATACAGGGTCGCGCCGTGGCTGCGGGCGAACGCCCGCAGCGCGTCCTCGTCCGTGACCTCGGCGCCGGGCAGGGTCTCGCGCACGCTGTGCCGGGCGAGCGCGGGCGCCGCGAAGATGGCCCGGGTCTGGCGGACCCCGGACAGCAGCACGTCGTAATCCGAATCCGACGTGAGGTAGCCGGGGCGGATCGCCGGCGGGGCCAGGGGATCCGGACCGGTGGCCATGATCGTGCCGCGGCTGTCGGGGCGCGTGGGGCACACCGCCACGGACATGCCCGGCTCGCGCTCCAGGGTGCCGAAGCGCTCCGGATCGTGGCTCGCGGGCGTGAACAGGAGCTGCAGGTCCGGGCTCGCCAGGCCCTCGCGGCTGTGGGTGAACACCTGGGCGCTGGTGATGCCGAAGGTGAGCGCGCCGCGCCCCGTGATCAGCCAGCGTAACGCCTCGAGCACCGCCCGCGGCGGGCGCGAGAGCTCGTTCATGGACACCAGGCCCTGCACCCGGTGCGCCACCCGCATCACGTAGTGATCCGAGAGGTTGCTGCCCACGCCGGGCAGATCGTGCACCACCGGCACGCCGATGGACTGCAGGTGCGCGCCGGGGCCGATGCCGGAGATCTGCAGCAGGTGGGGCGAGTTCACCGCGCCTCCGCTGACGATCACCTCCCGTGCCGCCCGCGCCTCGTCCGGCTGGCCGTCGCGCAGGTAGCGCACGCCGGTGCAGCGCTTCCCGTCCAGCACCAGACCCGTGGCCACGGACTTCGCGTGCACCGTCAGCTCGGGACGGCGCCGGGCACGGGCCAGGAAGGTGCGCGCGGTGGACGCGCGCAGGCGCCCGCGCCGCGTCATCTGGGAGTAACCGACCCCCACCTGCTCGCCGTCGTTGAGGTCGGCACGCAGCACGTGGCCCGCCTGCTGCGCCGCCTCCACGAAGCGGTGGGTGAGGTCCAGGATGGTCAGGTAGTCCTCCACCTTCAACGGGCCGTCCCGGCCGCGCACGGCGTCGTCGCCGCCGGCATAGCGCTCGGAGCGGCGAAACAGGGGCAGCACGTCCTCGTAGCTCCACCCGCGGCAGCCCATCTGCGCCCAGGTGTCGAAGTCGGCGCGGTTGCCGCGCACGTAGAGCATGCCGTTGATGGAGCTCGATCCCCCCAGCACCCGGCCCCGGGGCCAGTGGATGCGCCGCCCGGCGGTCCCCGCCTCGGGCTCGGAGCTGTAGTTCCAGTTCACCGCCGGGTTGTCGATGAGATGCGGGATGCCGGCCGGGACGTGGATCATCGGGTGGCGATCCTCGGGGCCCGCCTCCAGCAGCAGCACGCTCGCGCCGCCCTCGCTCAGCCGGTCCGCCAGCACGCAGCCCGCGGAGCCGGCGCCGATCACGATGTAGTCTGTCTGCATCATGCGTAGACGGTATACGGATTCCCGGTGCCGATAAACGGAGTCGCCACCATGCTTGCCAACGACCAGCTCGCCCAGTGGGACCGGGAGAACCTGCTCCACCCCTCCACCCACCTGGCCCGACACGCCCGCGGCGAGGCGCCGGGCCGCGTGATGACCGGCGGGTCCGGCGTGTACGTGGAGGACCGTGACGGCAACCGCCTGCTGGACGCCTTCGCCGGCCTGTACTGCGTCAACGTGGGCTACGGGCGCGGGGAGATCGCCGACGCCATCGCCGCGCAGGCCCGCACCCTCGCCTACTACCACGCCTACGTGGGCCACGGCAGCGAGCCCGCCATCCGGCTCGCGAAGATGGTCCTGGATCGTGCGCCCGCGAACATGTCCAAGGTCTACTTCGGCCTCGGCGGCTCCGACGCCAACGAGACCAACGTCAAGCTCGTGTGGTACGTGAACAACATCCTGGGGCGGCCGCGGAAGAAGAAGATCGTCTCGCGCTGGCGCGGCTACCACGGCTCCGGGCTGGTCACCGGATCCCTCACCGGGCTCGCGCTGTTTCACCAGAAGTTCGACCTGCCCCTGGACTTCGTCCTGCACACGGCGGCACCGTACTACTACCGGCGCCCGGACCCGGCCATGAGCGAGGAGCAGTTCGTGGCGTGGTGCGTGGCGGAGCTGGAAGCGCTCATCGAGCGCGAGGGCGGGGACACCATCGCCGCCTTCATCGGCGAGCCGGTGCTGGGCACCGGCGGCATCGTGCCGCCCCCGGCCGGCTACTGGCCGGCGATCCAGGCGGTGCTGCGCCGCCACGACATCCTCCTCATCGCCGACGAGGTGGTCACCGCCTTCGGGCGCCTCGGCAGCATGTTCGGCTGCGAGCACTACGGCATCGAGGCCGACATCATCACCATCGCCAAGGGTCTCACGTCCGCCTACGCGCCGCTGTCGGGCTCCATCGTCTCGGACAGGGTGTGGCAGGTGCTGGAGCGGGGCGCCGACGAGACCGGCCCTCTCGGGCACGGCTGGACCTACTCGGCGCACCCGGTGGGCGCGGCGGCCGGGGTCGCGAACCTGGAGCTCATCGACCGCCTGGATCTCGTGGCCAACGCCCGGGAGACCGGCGGGTACCTCAACGCCGCCATGCGCGACGCCCTGGCGGACCACCCGCTGGTGGGTGAGGTGCGCGGCGAGGGGCTGCTGTGCGCGGTGGAGCTGGTGGAGGACAAGGCCGAGCGCCGGTTCTTCGACCCGGCCCGCCAGACAGGCGCGCAGGCCGTAGCGGCGCTGCTGGAGCGCGGCGTGATCGCACGCGCCATGCCCCAGGGCGACATCATCGGCTTCGCGCCGCCCCTGTGCCTGACCCGCGCGGAGGCGGACGTCGTGGTAGCGAAGACCTGCGAGGCCGTGGAGGCGGTGGCGCGCTCCGTGCGGTGAGCGGTGCGCGCCGCGTGAATCCGGTCTAGCGCACCTCGAACGCGAGCCGGTGCACCGTCCCGCCACGGCGCACGGCGACGGTGACCGGGTCGCCGGGCGCCTTGTGCCACAAGGCGAGGCGCACGTCCGCGTAGCCGCTCACCGCGCGCTCGTCCACGGCGAGCAGCCGGTCCCCGGTCTCGAGGCCCGCGTCGCGCGCCGCGCTCGGGTCGCTGAACCCCGTGATCCGCACGGCCCCGTCCTCATCGCCCACGGTCACGCCCAGGCGTCCCGGCGCCGGCAGCGCCCGCTCGGAGGTGTCGATGACGAAGTCGGCGGCCGCCACGCCGGGCGAGCCGGCGTGGGCCTGCAGCACCACCGCCCGCGGCACGTCCAGCCGGCGCGAGAGGCGGTCGGGAATGCCATCGCCCCACGCCACGTGGCCCTCGCCGGCCAGCACCACCAGGCGCCGCTGCGGGTGCTCCAGCAGGTAGTCGGCGGCGCTCTGGGCCATGCCCTCGTCCCACAGGAGCTGGGCCTGGATGAACCGCTCCAGCGTGCGCCCGTCGTGCTTCGGGTGCCCGGCGAACACCTGCTCCAGGCGTGCCCGGTAGCGGGCCGGCCCCTCGTCGATGGAACCCGGGAGCCGGCTGCGGGCCGCGGCGTCCAGGCTCTCCATGCCCTCCGTCCCCACCTGGCTCACCAGCTCCCCAGGCACGTTCAGCGCCACCAGCGGGATCCGGTTCGCCCGGGCGTACTCGAAGACCGGCGCGTACAGGCGCGGGTCGTAGCGCCAGCGGGTGAACCACTCGCCCTCGCGCAGCAGGCGCTGCAGATCGCCGTGCTGGAACACGTAGGCATCCAGCGCCCCCTGGAACGGCGTCTGGAAGAACTCGAGACCGATGGCCAGCGGGCCCTTGCCGTGCAGGCCGCAGACGATCTCGAGCTGGTTGAGGTGGTGGTCGTAGCGATCGTGCTGCTCGCCCACGTAGATCACGCGGCGCGTCGCCAGGGTCTCGATCAGCCGGGGAAAGCTCACGGTGTCCCCGGCGGCGGTGCGCGCCGTGGGCGGCGCGTGGTCCGCGTCGCGAGCCGCGGCGCTGCATGCGGCATCGGTCGAAGCAGCCGGCGCGGCCACCATGCCGGCGGCGAGGGGCAGCACGGCCAGCAGGACCGCGGCAATGATGAGCGGGCGCGCCACGCGGTACCTCGGGGTAGTGTGCGTTGAAGCGGCATGCTACCCGCGCACCGATTCTTCGCCCGATGCCATCACGTGCCTGCCTCTCGGCCCTGCTCCTGATGCTGCCCTGCGCCGTCCCGGCGGCGCCGCAGAGCATCCACCATCACATGGACGTGACCCTGGATCCGGCACGCGCGGCACTCGAGGTCGCCGACCGGATGCGGGTTGCGGGCGCCGATGCCGGCCGCATCGTGGTGCGCCTGAATGCGGATCTCCGGATTCGCGAGGTCCGAGGTGCCCGAATCGAGGGGCGATCGACACGTCACCACGTGCAGGAGATCGCGCTGCGTTTGTCGCGGGACGGCGCAGGCGAGGTGACGATGATCTACGGCGGCCAGCCGCGGATGGACGTCGGCGGCGCCGGCCCCCGGGAGTGGCTGGACGCGGACGGTGCACACCTGGGCGCCGCCAGCGCGTGGTATCCGCGCATCGGCGGCGCCCTGCACACCCACGATCTGAGCGTGCGCCTGCCGTCCGGCTGGCAGGCCCTGGCGCCCGGGCGCGCCGCGGCGCCTCGCGACGGGTCCACCGCGCGCTGGATCGCGGAGCGCCCGGTGGAGGACATCGATCTGGTGGCCGGTCCGTTCCGCGTCCATCGCCGGATGGCTGCCTGGGGCACCGCCGAGGTGTGGCTGCGCGCGCCGGACCCGCCGCTGGCAGAGACCTACCTGGACGCCATCACGCGTCACCTGCCCTTCTACGCGGACCTGATTGGCCCCTACCCCTTTTCCCGCTTCACCGTGGTGGAGAACCTGCGCCCCACGGGCTGGGGCATGCCCGGGTTCACGCTGCTGGGCGCGCGGGTGATGCGCCTGCCCTTCATTCCCCACACCTCGTTGCCCCACGAGGTGCTGCACAACTGGTGGGGCAACGGCGTGCTGGTGGACCTGGCCGAGGGCAACTGGTCGGAGGGCCTCACCGCCTACCTGGCCGACCACCTGCTGGCGGAGCACCGCGGCGAGGGCGCACGCCACCGCCGGGACGCCCTGGCACGCTTCCGCGCCGCCGCGGGAGAGGGCGCCGGGACCGTCCCGGCGCGCTTCGTCGCCCGCCACGATCGCCGCAGCCAGTCCGTCGGCTACGACAAGCCCCTGATGATCCTGCACATGGCGCGACGCGCCCGGGGCGACCGCGCCTTCGTCCAGGCCCTGCGCCGGCTCTACGCCGACGGCCTCGGGCGACGCGTGGGTGCCCGGGAGGTGCTGGCCGCCCTCGCCCCCGAGGGGGAGGACTGGTTCGCCGCCTGGTGGCAGCGCCCCGGCGCGCCGCGACTGGCCCTGGAGTGCTGCCAGGTGTCCGCCGGCGCGGAGGGCCATCGCGTGACGGGCACCATCCGCCAGGTGCAGGACGGCAGCCCGTTCCCGCTCCGGGTGCCGGTGCAGGTGCTGGTGGCGGGCGAATTCGCGGCCCGCGAGCACCCGGTGGCGATGCAGGGCCGCGTGGCCCGGTTCGCGTTCTCCCTCCCCGCGCGGCCGCTGGCGCTCGCGGTGGACGGGGCCTTCGACCTGATGCGGATCCCGGACCCGGCGGAGCTGCCGCCCGCGGTGGGTGAGCTGCTGGATGCGGCGCGGCCGGTGGCGGTGCTGGCGCCGGGACTGTCCGTGGAGATGGCCGCGGCATACCGGGCCATCGCCGGCGCCGTGGGCGCCCGGGTGGTGGAGGACGCGGCAGCCCCCGGCGGGCACGCACAGGCGACCCTCGAGGGAAACGGCCCCGCGGCCGTCGGGGGCGACGTCCTGGCGACCCCGGCAGCGGAAGCACGTGCTGCCCTCGAGACCGACGCCGTCTGGATCCTCGGCGCGGAAGCGCCGCTGGCAACACCCTGGCGCGACGCGCTGGCCCGCCGGATCGCCGCCGGTGACAGCCGGGTGATGGTGGTGCGCGACGGGGACGGGCGCAGCATCGCCCTGGTGGACGCCGCGACGCCCGCCGCCGCCCGTGCCCTAGCCGGCAAGCTGCCCCACTACGGGCGCCACGGCCTGCTGGGTTTCGCCGGCGACGAGGCCCGCAGCGTGTTCACCGGCGAGACGCCGGCCGCCGGCTCACCCCTGCGCGTGACCTTCGACGGCCATCCGCCCGAAGCGGCGATCCCGCTGGCCCCGCGGGCGGCACTCGCGCCGTGAGAACGCCCCGTCAGGGACGCCGGTCCGGGTTCCAGGGACGGGCTGCCAGGGACGCGGCGATGGTCACCCCGAACACCACCAGTCCGGCCGCCACGCAGGCGAAGATGGCGCTCGCACCGAGCCCGAGCCACACGCTGGCCAGGGTCGCGCCTCCCGCCGCCACCAGCAGGCGCAGGCTGCCGCCCGCCAGCGGCCACAGCATGTTGCCGGTGCCCTGGCTGGCGAAGTAGAGCGCCATGCCCAGGCCGAAGAAGCCGTACAACGGCGCCACGGTGCGCAGGTACGTCTCGCCCACGGCGAGGACCCCGGGGTCGGCGCTGAAGTGCGCCAGCCACAGCTGCGGGGCATACCCGGCGGTGACGCCGATCCCCCCGGTGAGCAGGAACACGATGCTGCCCCCGGTGACCGCGATGCGCCGCGCGCGGGCGTGGCGCCGGGCCCCGAAATTGGCGCCCACGCTGGCGGTGAGCGCTGCGCCCACGCCGAAGGTGAGCGGCACCAGCAGCAGCTCGAGGCGCGATCCGAGCCCGTAGCCCGCCAGCGCCGCGGCGCCCTCGGCCGCCACCAGGCGGGTGATGATGAACACGGTGGCCACCGTGAGCAGGGCGTTCAGGCAGGCCACGGCGCCCACCCGCAGGATGTCGTGGAACAGCTCCGGGCGCAGCCGCACCGCGCGCAGACCGATGGGCAGGCCGCTGCGGCCCGAGAGCACGTAGCCGGCGAGCACCACCGCCGCCAGGGCGAAGCTGATCACGAGGGCGAGCGCCGGACCGGCCACGCCCAGCGCCGGCAGCGGTCCGAAGCCCAGGGTGAGGGCACCGCACAGCACCACGTGCAGCAGCTGGCTACCCACCAGGACGAGCCCGGGCAGCAGCATGTTGCCGGTGCCGCGCAGCACCGAGGCCAGGGTGTTGGCGAGCCACAGCACGATGCAGGCGCCGAAGGCGACACGGGCGTAGCGCACGCAGCCCTCCAGCACCGGGCCGTCGGCGCCCAGCAACGCGAACAGCGGGCGCGCCAGCACCCCCGCGATCACCGTGAAGACGCCCGCCATGACCAGCGCGATGACCAGCGCGTGCACGGCCAGCGCCGCCGCGCGTTCCACGTTGCCGGCGCCCATGGCACGGGCAACGGCCGATGAGATCCCTCCGCCCATGGCGCCCGCGGACATCATCTGCATCAGCGCCTGCACCGGGTACACCACCGCCAGCGACGCCAGCGGCACGGTGCCGACGCGGCCCACGAACCAGGCGTCGGCGACCACGCTGGCGGTCTGGGCCAGGACGATGGCGACATTGGGCGCCGACAGCCGCGCCAGAAGCGGCAGCACCGGCGCATCGAGCATGTAGCGCAGTCGCGGGCTGGGCATCCGGTGATCGCTCGCCATCCCGCGCTCAGGTGGCTGGCGCCGCCATAGCCGGTCCGCGCGCAGCGCGTTCGTGCACCGGTCACGGGGCCCGGGTGCCGCGACAGTGTACGTGCCGGGTCGCGCACGCACGGCGCGCCCGTGCCGTCACGGCGCCTCGAGCCGGCGCTCCATGTCCTCCATCTCCGCGCGCAGCCACTGCTCGAAGCGGTGGGCCGGTGAGTCCGGCCGCCCGGCACGGCGTGCGAGGTAGAAGGTCTCCCTGGCCGCTGCGCTGCGGTCCACCGGAACCCTTAGCGTGCGGGCACGCACGTCCGCTGCGGCGAGGAACCGGCTGACCAGCGCCACGCCGCATCCCTGCCGTGCCAGCTCCAGCGCCAGCCCGTAGGAATCCACGAACCAGGACACCGGCGGCGGCGGGTCCGCCGAGACCGCCTTCGCCCACGCATCCCAGGTGTCCGACGACCCCACGGCCTGGATCAGCGGCCGGGCGTACAGGTCCGCCACCGTGGCCCGCCCCGGGAGCAGGCCGGGCGCGCACACGGGCAGCACCCGGTCGGCGAACAGCCGCGTGGCCCCGGCGCCGGCCAGTTCCCGGGTCCCCAGCCGGATCTCCAGGTCGGCTTCCGTGGACAGGTCGTTGTCCGCCCACAGGGTGCTCACGAACCGGATGCGAAGGCCCGGGTTCGCGGCGCTGAACCGCGGCAGGGCCGGGGCCAGGCACGCCTGGGCGAAGCTGTCGCGGGTGGCGATGGTCAGCAGATCCTCGCGCCGGGCCGGTCGGAACAGCTCGGTGGCCGCGGTGAGCTCGCCGATGGCGCCGGACACGTAGGGCAAAAGCCGGCGTCCGGCATCCGTCAGGTCCAGCCCCCGCGGCTTGCGCACGAACAGCGGATCCCCCAGGCGCCGCTCCAGGGCGCGCACGTGCTGGCTGACGGCGGACTGGGTCAGGGACAGCTCGCCGGCGGCGGCGGTGAAGCTCAGGTGCCGCGCGGCGCATTCGAACGCCCGGAACCAGGCCAGCGGGGGGAGTCTGCTCACCGTGAGCCTCAACGGGGCCATTAGCTCAGCTAATACCAATGGCCGCGAATTCATCGATTGTCAACACGGCGCCCGGTGCGGATCCTCGTCCGTGCACTCCGATCCGAGGGAGCCCGGCAATGACCTGGTGCCCGTGGCCACGCAGCCGCGCAGCCGACGGCGACGCGTTCCATCGCCGCGGCGAGGGTGCGCCGGTGCTGCTGCTGCACGGGGTCGGGCTGCGGGCCGAGAGCTGGGGCGCACAGATCGATCACCTGGCCCGCACCTGCGCCGTGTACGCCCTGGACCTGCCCGGCCACGGGGACAGTGCGCCGCTGGCCCGCTCCGACCCACGCCTCGCCGACTTCACCGATCGCGTCGCGCGGGTGCTGGAGGCGGCGATCCGCGCGCCGGCCCTGATCGCGGGGCACTCCATGGGCGCCCTGATCGCCCTCGACCTGGCCATCCGGTACCCGGACCGCTGCCGGGCGGTGGCCGCGCTGAATGCCGTCTACCGGCGCAGCCACGAGGCCCGCGAGGCGGTCCTGGAACGGGCCGCCGCCCTCGGCCGGGGCGACGCCCAGGACCTGGCGGCGGCACCCGTGGCCCGCTGGTTCGGGTCCGATCCGGGTGACCCCGCCCGGGACGCGGCCCGGGCGTGCCGGGAATGGCTCCTCGGCGCCGACCGCGACGGCTACGCGGCGGCCTACCGGGTGTTCGCCGCCAGCGACGGCCCCGCCGACGCGCACCTGGCCGGGCTGTCGATGCCCACGCTGTTCCTGACGGGCTCCGAAGATGCGAACTCGACGCCTGCCATGTCCCGGCACATGGCGACCCTGGTGCCGTCTGGCCGTGCGGTCACCGTGGCGGGTGCGGGCCACATGACCCAGATGACGCACCCCCGGGAGGTCAACGCCGCGCTGGACGGGCTCCTGGAGCGCGCACGGTCGGGTGCTCCGGACCCTGCCGGCACCGGGCCAGGGGAGACGTGACGTGAACGATGCCGATCCCCGTGCCCTGCGCGCCGCGTTCGGTGCCTTTCTCACGGGTGTGACCGTGGTCACCGCGCGACGCGACGACGGCGTGCCCGTGGGCTTCACGGCCAACTCGTACACGTCGGTCTCCATGGACCCACCGCTGCTCCTCGTGTGCCCGGCGCGCCGCCTGTCCAGCTACCCCGTGTTCGAGACGTGCGAGCACTTCGCCGTCAGTATCCTCGCCGACGGCCAGCAGCATGCCGCCAACGTCTTCGCCATGTCGGCCGGCGATCGGTTCGCGCAGGTGGACTGGCGCACCGATGCTCACGGCTGCGCCCTGATCGACGGCGCCGCGGCCCACTTCTCCTGTGCGGCCCACCGGCGCATCGACGCCGGCGACCACCTCGTCCTCGTCGGCCGCATCGAGGCCTTCGCGGCGTCGGGCCGCGCCGGCCTCGGCTACACGAACGGCGGCTACTTCAGCCTGGCCCTCGAGCGCCGGGCCGAGGCCCTGGCCCACGGGTCCGCGCGCATGGTGGTCGGCGCCGTGATCGAGCACGAGGGACGCGTGCTGCTCGCACACGACGCCGGCGGATATCGCCTGCCGCAGGTGCCCGTGTCGCGGCGCTCAGGCGCCGCGCAAGCCATCGCCGCCCTGTTCGCCGGCGCGAACCTGGCGGTCAGGCTCGGGCCCGTGTTCTCGATCTTCGACGACACGGCGACCGGCGACACGTACACCTACTACCGGGGCGCCGCGCAGGTGCCCGACACGGGCGGGCTCGGGAGCTACGTGCCCGTGCACGATCTCGCCGCGCTGCCCTTCGCCTGGCAGGCCGAGCGCACGATGGTGGAGCGCTACGTCATGGAACGGGCGATCGGCCACTTCGGTCTGTACCTGGGCGACGAGCTCCAGGGCGACGTCCAGGCATTCGCGGAGGGACCGCACGCATGAAGTTCTCGCTCTTCGCCCACATGGAACGCATCGACCCGACGACGCCCCACGCCGAGCTGTACGAGGAGTTCGTCTCCCTGTGCATGCTCGCGGACCAGGGCGGGATGCATGCCATCTGGACCGGCGAGCATCACGGCATGGACTTCACCATTGCGCCCAATCCGTTCATCACGATTGCCGATCTGGCCCGGCGCACGCGCACCGTACGTCTCGGCACGGGAACGGTGGTGGCGCCGTTCTGGCATCCCATCAAGCTCGCGGGCGAGGCGGCGATGACCGATCTGCTGTCCGGCGGACGGCTCGAGATCGGCATCGCCCGCGGCGCCTACAGCTACGAGTACGAGCGCCTCGTGCCCGGACTCGACGCGTGGCAGGCGGGCCAGCGGCTGCGCGAGATCGCCCCGGCGCTGCGTCGGCTGTGGGCCGGCGACTACGCCCACGACGGCGAGTTCTTCCAGTTCCCGTCCACCACCTCCTCGCCCAAACCCCTGCAGCCCGGCGGTCCGCCCATCTGGGTCGCGGCCCGGGATCCCAACAGCCACGAGTTCGCCGTGGAGAACGGGTTCAACGTGCAGGTGACCCCCCTTTGGCAGGGCGACGCGGAGGTGGCCGTGCTGAAGGAGCGCTTCGATGCGGCCTGCGCCAGCCACGCCACCGGTACCCGCCCGAGGATCATGCTGCTGCAGCATGCCTACGTGTCTGGCAGCGACGGGGAGAGCGACGACGCCGCCCGCCTCCTCAGCCGCTTCTACTGCTACTTCGGTGCCTGGTTCAGGAACGAGCGCCCGGTCCGGCAGGGCCTCATCGAACGCCTGACCGAGGAGGAGATGGCCGCCACGGAGATGTTCGCGCCCCAGGCGATGCGGTCCAACCTGGTCATCGGCACGCCGCGCCAGGTCATCGAGCGCCTGCGGCGCTACGAGGACATGGGCTACGACGAGTACGCCCTGTGGATCGACAGCGGCATGGACACGGAGCGCAAGCGCACGTCCCTGTCACGCTTCATCGACGAGGTGATGCCGGCGTTCGACTGAGGCGACTTGCGGCGTCACGCCAGCATGTCGCGATGGTGGCGATACCAGTCACTCTGGAAGACCTCGTCCGGGTCGTGGCGCCGCTTGAGCGCCAGGAACTCGCGCATGCGCGGGTAACAGGTCTCCACCTGCTCGCGCGACGCCCACCGGTGGTAGGTCAGGAAGTAGCTCCCGCCGAGCGCCATGGCCCGATCGATAATCCGCCGGAAATCCGCCCCCGCCTTGGCGATCTCCTGGGGACTGTGGGCAACGTGGAGGTTCATCACGACGCAGGCGTAGGGCTCTCTTGCCCAGGGCAGGAAGGACTCGTCGTCGCGCTCGATGAGCCGGATGGTGCCGTAGATGAGCTGC
The DNA here is from genome assembly GCA_041593595.1 of Gammaproteobacteria bacterium. Taxonomy (GTDB): domain Bacteria; phylum Pseudomonadota; class Gammaproteobacteria; order HK1; family HK1; genus JBFHNV01. The sequence goes on along the minus strand of JBFHNV010000023.1, from coordinate 6,628 downwards.
ACGCGGTGGCGCCGGAAATCCTCCGCCAGGACATCCAGCAGGCTCGCGAGGTCCGCGCGCCGGACATAGACCTCGGTGATCATCTCGCTGCCCGGCCAGTCCGCGCCGATCGCGCGATCCACCGCCGGGTGGTAGTCATCGATATAGGTGCTCAGCTGGTGGGTGTCGGACCAGTACACCTGGCCGCTGGTGGACAGGTAATAGGAGGCGTAGAGGTCGAAGACACGCGCCGGGTCCCGGTGCGCGAGGACGTAGAGCTTGCGCCAGTCTTCCTCCCCGAGGCTCTTCTGACCTTCGGGCACCGGCGACGCGTCGTCCACCGGCTCGTAGCAGGAGAAGACCCCCTGGCGGAGAAACCCCGGCGATCCCGGGTCGATGGAGAACTGGCAGTCACCGTAGAGGAAGCCCGCCGCGATGCGCTCGTCGAACCGCCCGGCCAGATCGTGCGTGTCCGCCAGCTCCACGACCCGCCGCAGCCTGCGGCGGGGCGCGAGGCGTAGCGTCACCGAGGCGATGACGCCGAACAGCCCGTAGCCGCCGATGGCGAGGGCGAAGAGTTCCCGGTTCTCGGTGCGGCTGCAGGTCCTGACGTCGCCGTTGGCGTCCACCAGGCGCAACGATTCCACGTCACCGATGATGGGCTTCAGCGCGAGGCCGCGGCCGTGGACGTTGGCCGCGAGCGCGCCACCGAGACACAGTCGGTCCGCGCCGGTCTGCTTCTGCACGATGCCCCACTGGCGCGCGCGCCCGGCCTGGGCCCGGAGCAGGTGCTCGATGAGCGCCGGCCACTGGATGCCCGCCTGCGCCTCGACCAGACCCCGCTCCGCGTCGAGCCCGGTCACCCGGTCCATGCCGCGGGTGTCCAGCACCACGCCGTCGCTCGCGAACTGCTGCCCGCCCATGGCGTGACGCCCGCCGGCCACGCTCACGGGGATTGCGGAGCGCCTCGCCCGGGCGATCGCCTCGACGACCTCGTCGACGCCGCGCACGAGCCGGTCCTCGCGTACACGGGTCGGGTTGAGCCGGGAGTGGACGTCGTTCACGTACCCCTCCCCCGGCGCGACGAGGTCGTGCGCGTGCGCCCCCGGGGCGGCCAGGCCCACGCCCAGGCCACCGAGGGATTTCAGCATGGCTCTACGAGTCGGCACTGCCCCCTCCCGGGTCGGTGATGACGCCGCGCGCGCCGAGAAACAGGAGCGCCAGCGCAACGGCCTGCATGAGGTGATACAGCGTATTGTGGTCGACCTGCAACGGCGGCAGCCCGACCCGCGTCTGCTGCACCCCGGCCGCGCACAGGGTCAGCGCGAGCCCCGCGGCGCCCAGACGGTAGTGGGCGCGCCGGGACCGCCGGCAGAACAGGACGAGGAGAAAGAGCGTCGGCGGGAGATAGAACACCACCGCCGCCGCGAAGCGATCGGTGACGAGCACGACCGTCCCGGCGTAGGCCACGAAACCCGCGGCCGCGGCCAGCCTGAGAGCCCTTGCGGCCGTGGGTGAGGCGATGATCTCCGCGCCGATCATCCACGCGGCAAGGCCGGTCAGCCCGATGGCGAGCAGGGTCGTGTCCCAGATGACGGCGTGGGCGAGGGACCCCTTGTCCGGGAAGAACCCGTGGCTCGTGCCCCCGGACAGCGAGGCCACGGCGAGTGACGCGAAGAACGCCATGTACCAGACGCGACGCGAATCGACGCCGGAACGGATCCGCGACAGCAACGCCGCGAACACCCCGCACTCGATGGCAAGCGCGTAGTCGGTGAGCGTGACCGCCGGTTCCAGCACCCTCAACGATCCGGTGACGACACTTTCCGTACGTCGCCCGACGCCACCAGATACCGGCCGTAGGTGTGGACGAATGCCGCGAGCACCAGGTGGAACCAGATGGGGATCGTATGGCCGAACCACCGCCACTCCGGGTGCACGATCATGACGATGACATAGCGCGCGACCATGGCGAGAGCATAGAAATAGCTGAACCCCTTCAGAATCCGGCCCAGGCGCGGCCGGGCGGCGGAGAACGCGCCCGACCCCCGCCACACGTCCACGATCAGCTTCGCCATGAGCACGAGCATGACCGCCTGGATCGGCAGCAGCACCGGATAGGGAACCAGCCCCGAGTACCACTGCTCCATGGGCGGCAGGAACGGCGCCAGTCCGGCGGCGACCAGCGCCTGTCCGAGCACCCGCAACGCGAACAGCGCCGCGAGGACGCCGAGCACCACCCCGTACATGACGCAGATGCCCCTCGGAGCCACGGGTGTCCAATGGTCGTCGGCCATCGATACGCTACCGGCTACCTTCCGACAGCAACGACTCTCGCCGGCAAGCTCCCGAGAGCCCATCGCCGACGGCGCTGGCGGTGAAAGCCCTGGCCATGGCGAGAGCAGGGACGACGGACGCCCACGACGGGCGCGGCGATGCCGCCGGGCTACACCACGGCTTCGTGGCCCGCTGCCGGCATCGCGCTGACGGTGCTGCTGCTGCGGGGGCCGCGGGTCTGGCCGCAGGCGCAGCTCGGCCGCGAGCCGGAGCGCACCGGCTACCGGCTCCCGTGACCGGCCGCCGAAAGCAGCTGCGTTCGCAGCTCGAGCGGGGCGTGGGTGCGCGGCACCAGGTAGATGACCTGGCCGATGCGCAACCGGTTGCTCGCCAGCCCGTTCCACCGGCGGAGATCCGGGACCGTGACATCGTAGCGGCGGGCAATGGCGAACAAGGTGTCCCCCGCGACGACGATGTGGACCGGACCGCGGTCCTCCAGGGCCACGGCGATACCCGGCGCCACGTCGTCCGCGCCGTCGGCAGCCGACCCGGCGGTGGGCCCGGTGGCCCGAGAGCCATCATGCTGCCGGCGCTTCGTGGCGGTCGCACGAGCCCCAGGGGCGCTCCTGGGCTCGACCGCCATCTTCAAGGCCTCGCCGCCCGAAGTGGACGTATCGGGGCGCGGCCCTGCCGGCGAAGGTGCCACCGCCGCTCGACCAGGCGCCGGATCCCTGGCCGGTGCATCCGGCATCCGTTCCCGCAGCTGGCTGATGAGCGTCTTCTGCTCCTCGATGATGGCCTCCTTCCGGGCCAGCCTGTGCTGCGCCTCGGACAGCGCCGCACGAATCCGTCGATGCTCGTCTTCGATTGGATCATGCTGCCGCGACGGCGGCGAGTGCTGCGCTGCGATCGCGGAGTCGGAGGGGACCGCTGTTGACGAACGGGACGCCGTGGGCTCGCCCGCAGAGCGCCCGGGCGCCCACAGCAAGGTTGCGGAGCCGATGGCCGCCAGTGGGAGAAGCAGCGCGGCAACGAATCCGGCCTTCAGGATCAGGAAATCCCGTTCCGGCAGAGGATCCATCGCCATGCCCGATGGATACCTGCGTGGAGCACGCCATTTCCAGGCGCGCCACCGGTCACGCCTGACGCGCACTCGGCCCAGTTGCACCCGCCACCGGGCCGCCTGGAAGTATCGACGTGCCTCTGCCCGCATGCGTCCTGCAACCGCGAGCATCGCGCGCAGGTGCGAGCACGCCTCGGTCGCGAGACGACGCAGCTTCTCGCGGCCCCCCACGACCGGTGACGGGAGACCCGGGCCGATGCCGTCCCCGGGATCCGCGGACAGCCAGTCGAAGACCTGATGCCCGGCGATCCCACACGCCTCGTGCTCCGTGCCCTCCAGATCCTCCACCGCCTCGTTCAGCGTGGCTCCGTCCACGATGCTCCGACCCGCGTCACAGGCGATCAGCAACGCCATGCCGCAGATGGCGTCGATACGCCGGGGAATGCCGCCGCCGTGCCGCTCCACGCCCCTCACGGCATCCTCGTCGAACAGCGATGGACCGTGGTGCCCGGCCGCCCGGAGTCTGTGCCGGATGTAGGCACCCACGTCATCGCCGTCCATCGGCGCCAGCGTGCACACCAGGTCCGCGCCACGGCCGTGGGTCGCGAGCTCGAAACCGTTCAATCGCCACGTGAGATCGGGCGTCCCCGCGAGGATGAGCGTGGTGCCGAGCTTCGTGCCACGACGCACCGAGCACAGTGCGAGCAAGCTGTGCAGGGCCCTGTCCTGGAGCGAGTGGGCGTCGTCGACCACGACCACCACGCCGCCCGACGCAGGCCCCGGGCCTTCGATGGGCAGCGCAATGGTGCCGCCCGTTCCTGCCGCCCCCTGTGTCCGGCTCGCCCGTTCCACAGGCCCCCGGCCCGCCTGCACGGAGCCAGGGCGCGCGTAGCTCACGTGTGGCCGCACGACCGCGAATCCGCGCTCCTCCAGGGAAACCTGCAGCTTGCGCAGCAACGTCGTCTTGCCGACGCCAGGAACACCCGTGAGCAGCATCAGAACGGCACCGCGCTCGGCGCCCTGCCTCAGCCGTTCATGCGCTTCGACGAATGTGCGTTGCGGGTAGACCCGGCCGGGTTCCGGAATCGAGTTGAACGGCAGGTACGCGAATCCGAAGTACTCAGCGTACATCGCTCGTACCTCCCACCGGCACCGTGCCAGCAGGACCGGCCGGCACGCGATCGTCGCGACGTTCGTTCACGGCCTTCCCGCCCCGGTCGCGACGATGCGTCGCCGCGTGGTCCAGGCCGCGGCCACGCGGGTCGCGGGGCACCGGGCCTCGATCCCGAGCACCCGGCACGGCGGCTGGCGCCGGAGTCGCACCCCGGCCGGTCGGCCACATGCCCCCTGCCAGGGGGGCGAGAGTGGAGGGAGGCGGGACACCGGCAGTGCTCACGAGCCGCGATTCCGCATTCCACCATCCCCCCGGGGTGTCCGCCCCTGCTCACGGTGGGCAAGATACCCAGATAGCTCATTATAGTCAGATAGTTGTAGAGCTTAATACATGTGTTTTCTGAGATCCACGTGCGCCGACCACGGACCGCACGGCCGCGGGCCGGGGGTGAGAGATGGCTCTGCCAGCCCCACTGACGGCGGACCTTGGGACGGCAAGCACGTAGAGCCCCCGGGGAAGGGCTTTCGCGTACCCATGCGGCTTGACCGCCGCGCCGAAGCCTGGGTGGTGGCGCGGCCCGCTCATGGCCGGACTACGTCATCGCCGGTGGCGCCTAGAAAACCCACGCGATGAGCAGGGTGATGACGATGAAGAAGAGGAAGAATGCCGCCAGCATGAACTGGATCTCGCCGATGAGGCTGTCCCCGGCCACGATGGCGAACAGCACCAGCACCGCCACGGTGACGCCGAACGACCACAGGGCCGCGGTCTTGATGGACACACCGGTCTCCAGGGTGGCGACCCCCTGCTCCAGCAGCGGCAGGCCCACCACGGCACCCACGACGATGAGCACGCCCGCCGCCGCGAGCACGACCGCCCACATGCGCAGCTCGCTTCGGTTTCCGGTGCTCATGGGGACATGCTGCCTGCGCGGGGTCCTCAGTCGCGGACCCGGCCCTTGATGTACTCTCGGATGCGATCGGGCTCGGGCAGGCCCTTGATCACCAGCTCCGGCTCGTCGCCGGCAGTGTAGACCTCCACGTTGCCGGCGTTGAGCATCCGCTGCAGCAGCGACTGATTCACCCGCACCGAGCGAAGCGAGCTCATGGAGATCTCGGTGTACTGCTTGCTGATGAGTCCATGCTCCCAGACGATCTCGTCGGTCTTGATGACGAGCTTGTCGGACTTGGTCTGCAGGTACCACCACAGCAGCATCAGGATCCCGATGCCCACGGGGATCAGGAGGATCGCCAGTACCGTGCCGAACGGGTACATCCGGATCATGGACGGGTTGGCTTCGTAGAGGATCTCGGACATGGAACGGGACCCGTTGCGCGATGGTGTGGCCGGGCGGAGGCTCATGCGGGCAGGGCAGCGAGTGCGCCCACATGGGCACCGGCGAGGAGGGCATCCTACGCGTCGCGCGTCGCGGGTCAATCGCGGGGCCCGCCCCGCGGCCGGCTACACCTCGATGGCGGCTTTTCCGCCGCCGCCGCGCTCGTCACCCGAGCCCTCGAAAAGGGGTGCGAGGCACTGCGGACGGAGCTCGAGCGAGCGCGACGCTAGCCGTCCGGGGACCCGGCAAAGGGCTCCGGCGCCGCCGGGTGCTTCTCGGGACACCGCTCCAGACGCGCGATCCGGGCGGCGTAGCGCGTGGCCCCGGGGCCAGCGGTTACGCCGTGCAGCAGGATGCTGAGACCCACGGTGACCACGGTGATCGTGAACACCCGGCTCTCATGTGCGATCGCCGACTGCTCGAGCACGATCAGCACGAACAGCAGTGAGGCGAGACCCCGAGGACCGAACCAGCCGAGGAAGAGGATGGTGTCCCGTTCGAGCCCCTTGCCGATCAGAGAGACCGCAACCGGCAGCATGCGAACCACCGTCAGTGCCAGCAACCCGTAAACGGCGTCGGTAACGGTCATTCCGTCGAGGCCGACCGGCAGCATCGCGGCACCGAAGGCGAGGAACACCGCGAGCACAAGCAGCATGCCCTCCGTCTCCACGAATTCCTGGAGATAGTGGCAGCGCCGGCCGAGGGTGTTCCCCATGGCGAGCCCCGCAAAAAACGCGGCGATGAATCCGTTTCCATGCACGAGCTCTGCGAGCGCGTAGGCCCCGAGCGCGAGCCCAATCGCCGCGATGCCCTCTGCGGACTCCTTCATCCAGCCTCGCCGGTACGCGCCGTCCACCAG
>JBFHNV010000022.1:0-40956 GCA_041593595.1 Gammaproteobacteria bacterium | reverse complement strand
TTCAGGCGCCCGAACTCGCCCTGGTAGTCCGACTCGATGGTCTGCGTGAGGTCGCCATGCGCCACCGCGCCCAGCACCCGCACGGTGTCGCGGATCACCCGCTCGTTCACGTCCACCAGCTCGTTGATGCCGTCGCTCAGGGTGCGGAAGAAGCCCTCCTTGTCCGCCACCGGAATACGGCTGCCGAGGTCGCCCGCGAGGGCCGCCTCCACCATGCCCGCCACGTCGCGCTCGGTGCCGCGCTCCTGGGTCAGGTCGCGCCAGCTGAGCACCGTGCCGGTGCGCGCCCCAGACTCGTCCACGATGGCGTCCGCGTAGAACCGCAGCACGCGCCCGCCCACCTCGACGTCGCCGCGCAGGGTCTCCTGAATCGCGTCGAGCTGGCGTTGGAACGCGGCCGCGTCCTGGTGCAGGAAGCCGACGCTGCGCCCCACCAGCCGTTCGGCGCGGAAGTCCGTGTGCTCGCTGCGGATGTCGTCCGCGAGCTTCTCCATGAAGCGGTGCAGGGCCTTGTTCACGTAGATGATCTCGTGCCGCGCGTCCGCCACCATGAGGTTGGCGTTGACGTTGTCCAGGGCGAGCTTCACCCGCGCGACCTCCATCGCGGCGGCGCGTTCGCGCTCCAGGCGCTCGCGCAGATCGTGCTGCATGCGCCCGACGGCCGCGTAGACGCCCACCGGGGGCGCGCCGCCGTCCATGTCCTCGCTCAGATCGCCGCCGGCGATGCGCTCGATGACGGCGCACAGGCGGGCTGGATCGGCGCCCAGGTGGCGGTGGGTCCAGCGCACGATGAGCAGCACCACCGCGCCGGCCACCACCGAGACGGCCAGCGCGAACAGCGCCAGCGTCCATACCTTCTCCTGCACCGCGGCGCGAACGGGCGCCATGTCCCACGCCACCGCCAGGGTGCCCACGCGGTCGTTCTTGAGGTGCACCGGTTCCGACACCGTGAACAGCATGCCCTCGCTGGCGCGCACGGATACCGCGACACCGTCGCCGGTCAGCGCCCGCAGCGCCTGCGCCGCCCTCGTGCGCCCCTCGCCTTCGTAGGCGTAGAGGGTCTCACCCGCCGCGTTGAGCGCGAGCAGCGCCACCAGCGCGGCGCCCTCGCCGCCGCTCAGCCGGCCGTGGGCACGCTCGATGGCCTCGGGCTTGTTCCAGCGCAGCGCCCCGGCCACCTCGCCGGCCAGCATCGAGCTCACCCGCTCGTGCCCCTCACGCGCGGTGCGCTCGAGCGCGCCCTGCGTCTGCGAGATCAGGCCGTATCCGGTGGCCAGCACGCCCACGGCCACGGTGGCCATGACCGCCGTGGTCAGCCGGCGCTTGAAGGTCCAGAAGGTGTGCGCGGTGTTCATGCTCTGTCTCCTGCGCCGGGCGGCCCCGACGGGCCGCCCGGCCCCGATGGCTGCTACTGCAGCGCCTCCACGTTGACGCCGATGGTCACCGCGCCGATGGCGGCCCGCGTCGCGGGATCCAGCAGGGTGATGCTCACCTGGGACTGATAGGTCTGGGTGGACTCGTCGAACTCCACCTCGTCCACGAACACCGACTCCGCGCCGGTGCCGAAGGTCTTCTGCCACTTGGACTCGTCGCCCTGCCAGTAGTCGGAGGTGACGTCGCTCTGGCCCACGTTGAGGCCCCGGTTGTCCATCACGAAAATCTCGGTGTAGAGACCCTGGCCGCTCTCCTTGAAGGCCTTCAGGCGCTGCGACACCTCGTTCGCCAGCACGCGGTCGATGAGCGCGCCCTTGCCGGTCTTGGCCTCCGCGCGCCACTGCTTGTCCAGGGTGTCGATGTCGGGCTGGCCCAGGGCGGCGTGGCGCTCGTTCTGCGCCTTCACCGCGTCCAGGATCGCCGGGTCGTTGAACGCGTTTTTGAGCTCCTTGGCGGCCAGCGCCTGAAGCTTGCCCTGGATCTCGTCGGCCCCGGCGCCCGCGGCCGCGAGGCAGAGCGCGGCTGCGAGAAAAAGGGAAGTCTTGGTCATCGGTCGTTCTCCTCAGGTTCCATCGGGCGCCCCCACGGCGCCGCGAGTGTGGGCGCGGTGCGCCCGGTTCAGTGGGCGGTCGCCGCCGCGTCGAAGTCCAGCAGGTGCTCGCTGTCGAGAAGGATCACCATCTTGTCCTCGACCCGCGCGAGGCCGCGCACGTAGCGGGTCGCGGCGCTGCTCGCGATCTCGGGCGGTGGCGTCACCGCGTCGGCGGCCACGTTGTAGACCTCGGACACGGCATCCACCACGATGCCCACGGTCTTCTCGCGAACCGCGCCGGGCACCTTTAGCACGATGATCACCGTGGTGGGCCCGAACTGCGCCTCCTCGAGGCCGAAGCGCCGGCGCAGATCGACCACCGGCACCACGGTGCCGCGCAGGTTGATCACGCCCAGCAGCCACTCCGGGCTGTTCGGGATCGGCGTTGCCGGGTCCCAGCCCTTGATCTCCTGCACCTTGAGGATGTCCACGCCGTACTCCTCGCCGGCGAGCATGAAGGTCAGGTACTGGTCGACGCCGGCCTTCGCCTGGATGCCGTCCTCGCCTGTCGTCACCATCGTGTGTTCCATGGGCTCGTCGCGTCTCCCGTGTGCCGCCGATCAGGCGGCCGGATCCACCGCCGCCAGTGCGGCGCCGCGGCCGGCCGCCAGCTCGCGCTGGATCAGTCGCGGCACGTCCAGGATCAGCGCCACGCGCCCGTCGCCCAGGATCGTGGCGCCGGACAGGCCCTGCACGTGCCGGTAGTTGGATTCCAGGCTCTTGATGACCACCTGCTGCTGGCCCAGGAGCTCGTCGATGAACAGCGCCACGCGCCGGCCCGCCGCCTCCACCACCACCAGCAGGCCGTCCTCGAGCCGCGCGCTGTCGGCGTCGATGCCGAACAGCCGGTGCAGGCGCACCACCGGGATGTAGCGCCCGCGCAGCGCGAACACCTCGGTGTGCCCCGCTACCCGGCTCACCAGGCCCGGCTTCACCTGCACCGACTCCACCACCGAAAGAAGCGAGAGGATGTAGATCTGGGCGCCGACCCGCACGAGCTGGCCATCGAGGATGGCGAGCGTCAGCGGCAGGCGGATGGTGAAGGTGCTGCCCGTGCCGGCGGCGGAGGTGACGGTCACCGCGCCTCCCAGCTCCTGGATGTTCCGGCGCACCACGTCCATGCCGACGCCGCGCCCGGACACGTCGCTCACCTGCTCGGCGGTGGAGAAGCCCGCGCGGAACACGAGGTCGTGCACCTGCGCCTCGGTGAGATCCTCGTCGACACCCACCAGGCCGCGCTCGCGGGCCTTGGCGAGGATGCGCGCCGTATCCAGCCCGGCACCGTCGTCGCCCACCTCGATGACGATGTTGCCGCCCTCGTGGCGGGCGGCGAGCGTGAGCACGCCGATGTCCGGCTTGCCCGCGGCGCGGCGCTGCTCCGGGCGCTCGATGCCGTGGTCCATGGAGTTGCGCACCAGGTGCACCAGCGGATCACCGATCTTCTCCAGCACCGTCTTGTCCAGCTCGGTGCCGCCGCCCTCGATGCGCAGCTCCACCTGTTTGCCGAGCCGTGCACCCAGGTCGCGCACCAGGCGCGGGAAGCGGTTGAAGGAGGTCGCGATGGGCAGCATGCGGATCTGCATCGCCATCTCCTGCAGCTCGCGGGTGTTGCGCACGAGCTGGGCCACGCCGTCGCGCAGCTTCTCCAGGTCGACGCCGTTCGCGCCTTCCGCGATGCTGCTCAGCATGGACTGGGTGATGACCAGCTCGCCGACCAGGTTGATGAGCCCGTCCACCTTCTCGATGCCTACCCGGATGGAGCCGGCCTCGCCGCCGCCCGTGGGGGCCGGCGCGGCCTGGGGCTTCGCCGCGGCGGACGCGACAGCGGGCCCCGCCCGCGGCGCGGGCACCAGGGCGGGCGGCGCCGCCGATGGCACTGCTGCGGGTGGCTCTGCCGTGGCAGTGGTGTCCACGGGCGCCTCCGGGTCCGTCGTCGGGTCGTGGGCCGCGTGGGGTTCGGGTTCGTCCCGCCCCACGGCCGCCGGCGGTGACGCCGCGGCCGGGTCCAGGGGCGCGACGTGGAGCTCGCACTCCCCGTCGACCCAGGCGAAGACCTCGCGCACCTGCACCTCCGACACCGTGCCATGCAAGGTGAGGTCGAAGCCCAGGTGACAGCGCGTCGTATCCAGGGCGTCCAGCGCGGGCAGCCCGGCCCCGTCGGTGCGGACCTCGAGGCGGCCCAGCTCCTCCAGGGCGCGCAGGATGTGCAGCGGATCGTTCCCCCGTGCAAGCATCTCCTCCGCGGGCACGAATCGGATGCGCCAGCCGGTGGCAGGCTCTGCGCCATCCTGCACGGCTGGCGTCGGTGCCGCCGTCTCGCCGGCCGCGCTCGCGGCGGGCGCGTCCATCGCGGCTTCCAGGTCGCGCTTCAGGTCCGCCGCGCGAGCCTCGTCCAGGGGCTCGCCGGCGCGGCTCGCCGCCACCATGCCGCGCAGGGCGTCCACTGCCGCCAGCAGCAGGTCCACCGCGTCGCGGGTGACCGCCCGTCGCCCGTCGCGCATCCGGTCCAGCAGCGCCTCCACCGTGTGGGTGAAGTCCGCCAGGCGCGGGAAGTCGAAGGTGGCGGCGCCGCCCTTGATGGAATGCGCCGCGCGGAAGATGGTGTTGATGGCCTCCCCGTCCGGCGTGCCGCCGTCCAGCGCCAGCAGCCCCGATTCCATGACGTCGAGGCCTTCGGCGCACTCCTCGAAGAAGACGTCCAGGAACTCGGAGAAATCGTCGGACATGAGTATCGGTTACCCCACCAGGCGGGCGACCACCTCGGTCAGCTTCTCGGGATGGAAGGGCTTCACGATCCAGCCGGTGGCGCCGGCGGCCCGGCCCTCGTTCTTCTTCGCCTCGCCGGACTCGGTGGTCAGGGTGAGGATCGGCGTGTGGCGGTACTGGGGCAGCGCGCGCAGCTTCGCGATCAGCGTGACCCCGTCCATGCGCGGCATGTTGATGTCGGTGAGCACCAGCTCCACCTGCTCGCGGGCGGCCAGCTCGTAGGCCTCCTCGCCGTCACAGGCCTCGATGACCTCGTGGCCAGCGTTACGCAGGGTGAAGCTCACCATGCGCCGCATGGAGGGCGAATCGTCTACCGCCAGGACTCGTGCCATGTCTGTTCCTCTCTACCGCCACGCAGGCGTGCCCCCAGATGCCGGTGCAAGCAGGCGTTGCAAACGCCGTTCCAAGCGATCGCTCGCTCGTAACTTCTTGTTCGCGCAAGGGTCTCGCGCCCCGAGCCGTGCACCCGTCAAAATCCCGTGGGTCCGGTGACGGAGCCGTGCGGCTTTCTGTCGGCGACGCGCGTGCCACCCCCACCGGCAGATAGCGGCGGGAAGAGGGGAAGGTTTAATTACGGGGACGGTTTACCTATTTCGAGCCAGCCACCGGGATTGCCGGGACGACGTCGAACGAAATAGGTATACCGTCCCCGTAACTCAGAGCGCGTTGCCGTGGCGGTCCAGGTAGCCGCGGATGCGTGTGAGCGCCTCGCCCAGGCGCTCGTGGGACTGGGCGTAACAGAGGCGGAAGTACTCCTCGTTGCCCGGGCCGAAGGTGTAGCCCGGCGCGACCCCCACGTCGCACTCGTCCAGCAGCCCCTGGGCGAAGCCGAGGCTGGAGCGCATGCCAGGCACCCGCACGAAGGCGTAGAAGGCGCCCTCGGGGCGCGCCAGCTCCACCCGCGGGTGGTCCGCGAGGCGCTCCATGACGATCTCGCGCCCGCGGGCATAGCGCGCGCGCAGATCCCGGATCAAGGGCTCGCCCTGCTCCAGCGCCACGATGCCGGCGAACTGGGTGAACACCGTGGAACCGGTGTTGAAGCACTCCGACAGCACCGCCACGTGGCGCGCGAGCCGCGGGGGATGCACCATCCAGCCGAGCCGCCAGCCGGTCATGGCGAACGCCTTGGAGAATCCGTTGATGACGATCACCGGGTCGTCGTCGCGGGCGATGGTCATGAACGAGGGCGCCACCTCCGCGTCGAACACGTTGCGGTGGTAGACCTCATCGGCGATGAGCAGGATGCCGCGCTCGCGGCACAGCTCCAGCAGCGCGCGCTGCTGCGCCGCCGGCATGATCCAGCCGGTGGGGTTACAGGGGCTGTTGACGAAGATCGCCCGGGTCGCCGGCTCGATGGCCGCCGCCACCTGGTCCAGGTCCAGTACCCACCGGTCGCCCTCGCAGCGCTTGCGCACGTGGCTCACCCGCGCGCCGGTGACCTGGAAGGTGTTCACGATGTTGGGCCAGTTGGGCCCCACCACGATGGCGTGGTCGCCCCGCCCGGTGGCCATCTGCGCGGCCAGGGTGATGCCGAGCATGCTGGAGCCCGGCACCGAGACCCGGTCCGGGTCCACTTCGATGCCGTAGATGCGGTCCAGGTACGCCTTGATGGCGTCGCGCAGGTCCTGCCGGCCGCGGGTGTGGCAGTAGAAGGTATGGCCGTCGTCCAGGGCCCGCTTGGCCGCGTCGCGGATGAAGGCGGGGGTGACCATGTCGCCCTCGCCGAACCACAGGGGGATCACCTTCGGATCGCCGATGCGCGGCAGCGCCACGCGGGTGATCCCGTTCTGCTCCAGCGTCTCGATCTCGTCCCGGAACGGGCCCATGGCGCACCTTCCCACTGCCGTCGCGCGAAAGCGCGCATTGTGTCGCAAACGGCGCCGCTCAGCCCACCCGCACCACTCCCATCATCCCCGCCTCCTGGTGCTCGGGGATGTGGCAGTGGATCATCCAAAGGCCCGGGTTGTCCGCCACGAAGGCCAGATCCACCCGCTCGCGGGGCATGAGCAGCACGCTGTCGCGCCACACCGGGAACGGGCTCGCCACGCCGTCGCGGGCCAGCACCTTGACCGGGTGGCCGTGCAGGTGCAGCGGATGGGGAAAGGCGGTGCGGTTCTCCACCTCCAGCACGTGGCTCGTGCCGGTGGCGACGCTCAGCCAGGGCTCCACCGCGTGACCATGGGCCACCACCCCGTTGAAGGCCCACACCTTGCCGAGTCGCGCGAGCTCGCGGATGCCCCGGTGCTCGCCATGGAACATCGCGCCGGCCATGCCGCCCATGGCGCCGCCCTCGAGCACCAGGGCGTGGTGCTCGGCTCGCGCCAGGTCCGGCTCCGGCAGGTCCGGCGCCGGCAGCGCCGGCACCGGCGGCGGCGGCCCGGCGCGCAGGGGCGCGTCGTCGAGATACTGCAGCGCCGTCAGCTCGAAGGGTGTGCGCGGATACGCCCGGTCGCGCACCGGGTGCAGGCTGCCCGGGGTCGCGGTGCAGTCCAGCACCAGGTCCGCGCGCATGGACGGCCCCAGCACCACCTGCCCGCCGGGCGGCGCGTGGGGCCTCACGGCCTGCCCGTCCAGGGCGATCACCACCGGTGCGTGGCCGGCGAACTGCAGCGCGAACACCCGTGCGTTGGCGACGTTCACCAGTCGCAGGCGGATGCGCTCGCCGGCCTGCACGGAAAGCGGATCCGGGATGCGGCCGTTGACGGTGGCCACGTTGCCGAGCCGCCCCGCGTGGCTCGCGTCGTGCAGGTTGCCGAAGTCCTCGCGCACGTTGCCGGCGGCGTCCAGGCGCCAGTCGTCGATGACCCACGTGAGGTCGCGGTCCACCGGGTACGGTGCCGCGTCCTCCACCACGATGGCGCCCGCCAGCCCGCGGTCCAGCTGCTCCGCGCTCTGGAAGTGGGGGTGGTACCAGTAGGTGCCCGGGTTGCGCACCGGGAACTCGTAGAGGAACTCGCCGCCCGGCGGGATCGGGTCCTGGGTCAGCCCCGGGACGCCGTCCATGGCGTTGGGCACCCGCAGGCCGTGCCAGTGCACGGTGGTGGGGCGCGGCAGGGCGTTGCGCACCCGGATGCGCGCCGTGTCCCCGGGGCGGTATCGCAACGCCGGACCCGGCGAGGCGCCGTTGTAGCCCCACACCGGCAGCGGCGGACCGCCGTCGTCGGCGATGCGGATGGCCCCCGGCGCGGCCTCGAGGGTGGCCTCCGCGACGGTCTCGCTCGGGCCCGCGGCGGCGGCGTGCAGCGGCGCCGTGCCGTCGGCGCGCAGTCGCGGGACCGACGCGGCGCCCAGGGCGGCAGCAGCACCGAGGAAGGCACGACGGTTCAGCATGGCGGGGATACCGGCGCTGGGGTCACCACGAAACATTACTACGGCGCTCGGTTGCTGTTCCGAAATCTGCTACGAACGTCTCGCGATGCGGAGAACGGCATGGCCGGTGATCCGGGAATTCGGATCAGCTGTTCAGCCTCCCAGGCGCCGCGCGTAGGCCATCACCTCCGTCGGCTGCATCACCGCGGCGCGGATCAGCTCGTCGAAGTGGCGGGCGAGCACGCGGATGTGCTCGGTGGCGTTGAACACCAGGAACATGTCGCCCATGTAGACCACGGCGCGCTGGGGCCCGAACACGGTGAGCGGGGTGGAGTAGCGGCGCCGGCCGTCGAACAGGAACCAGCGCAGCGTCGGGTAGAGCTCGTCCAGCAGCCGAGCGATGTGGGCGAGCTGCTCGCGCCGCGCCGACAACGGCAGCTCGCGCCAGATCCCCTCGCCGCGGGCCAGGCCCTGCAGGGTCTGTATCGGGCTGCACACCTCCATGTCCGTGTCCGGGCGGCGGCTGTATTGCAGCCGCTCCTCGCTCTCTTCGATGCGGCGTTCCTGGCGCAGCAGATCGTGACCCTCGAACTCGTAGCGGATCACCGCCTCGGTCTTCAGCAGGTCCGGCAGGGTGGCGGGCACGTAGCGGATCTTGTAGCCGGCGGCCTCCGCGTGCCATGCGGCGAGGCGCTGGTCTGCCGGCGTCGAGACCCCCGGCGAGATCTCCACCCGGGCGTCCACCACCGACGTGCCTACCTGCCCCTCCTGGCTGAGCCCCAGCAGCCAGTCGGCGCTCACCCCGCAGGCCACCGCCATGGCCGCCACCGTCTCCGCCCGGGGCAGGCGCAGACCATTGCCGTTGAGGAGCTGGGAGAGGGACGAGCGGTCCATGCCCACCCTGGCGGCGAAGGCGCTGCGGCTCGTGCCGGAACGGGCGATGGCCTCCGCCAGGCGCACGCGGAAGGTCTCGCCGGTCTCCCGCTTGCTGGTCAGGGTGCCCGGTGGCGCATCTTTGTACATCTGAAAAGCGTGTTGTAGATCTACAAGTCCATTCGTTCTTATTTAACACAAGTCGAACAAGTTGAGCAGATCTCCTGATTGTGGTGCCCCCCGCGGCGCGATTCCCTGTGCCCATGCAGTGGCACAGGCTCACTTGCCGCCCCGTGCGCATCGAATGGCCCACCGTGGCGGTGGCGGTCTGCATCTACGCGGGCTTCGCCGCACTCACGTGGTGGTATGACCGGCTGCCGCCGCCCCTGGTGGCCGTCCTGGGCGGCTACCTGCTGGCGTGGCACGGCTCCCTGCAGCACGAGGTCATCCACGGCCACCCGACGCCGTGGCGCGCCGTGAACGAGCTGCTGGCGCGCCCGGGCCTCTCCCTGTGGCTGCCCTTCGGCCTGTACCGGGACAGCCACCTGGCCCATCACCGGGCGGAGCTCACCTGCCCGCAGCAGGATCCCGAGTCCTGGTACCTGTCGCCCCGGGCCTGGGCGTCACTGGGCGCGCCCGGCCGGACCTGCCTGCACCTGCTGAACACCAGCGTCGGGCGCCTGGTCCTGGGCCCGCTGGTGCTGCTGTGGCGTTTCGCCGCCACACAGCTGCGGGCGGCCCGCGGAGGAACCCTGGACGCGGCCGCCTGGGCCGGCCACGCCCTGGCCACCGCGCCGGTGCTGGCCTGGGTGCTCTGGGTATGCCGCATCCCGCTCGGGGAGTACCTGCTGCTGTTCGTGTATCCCTATCTGGCACTCACGCTGCTGCGCACCTTCGCCGAGCACCAGGCCGAGGCGCTCCCCGGTCAGCGCACCTCGGCGGTGGAGACCCACCCACTGATGGCGCTGGTGTACCTGAACAACAACCTCCACGCCCTGCACCACGAGTGCCCCCGGGTCGCCTGGTACCGGTTGCCGCGGCTGTGGCGGCGGCACCGGGCCCGCATCCTCCAGGCCAACGGCGGGCACTGCTACCCGGGCTACCTGACGGTGCTGTGGCGCTACGCCCTGCGACCCCGGGTCACGCCCTGCTGGCCCCTGGCGGCGCCGGCGTCCTCCGGCGCACCTGCCCTGCCCGCACCCGCCGTCGCGCCTCGCTAGCCCGGATCCCGGGGGCTGTGCCGACCGGCATCCCGCGTCATGATGCCCCGGAACCACGTGCCGCCCGCCCCATTGGTCATCGGTTGCAGGCATCTCCAGAGGCGGCCGGTCCGGCCCGAACATCTCCCCACGGAACCCCTCCCCATGACCGCCGACGCCATCGAGCCACTCTGCCGCCACGCCCTGCTCACCACCTACGACGACATTCCCGCGCCCGCCCGGGACGCCACCCGGATATTTCTCCTGGACAGCCTCGGCGTCGGCGTGGCCGGCAGCCGCGGGCCGCTGGCGGAGGCCCTCGTCGACGCCCATGCGGCACCGGGACCCGCCCGGGTGCTGGGCCGGCGCGACACGCTGCCCGCGGCGGCGGCAGCGCTGGTGAATGCCTACCAG
Source organism: Gammaproteobacteria bacterium (assembly GCA_041593595.1). Taxonomy (GTDB): domain Bacteria; phylum Pseudomonadota; class Gammaproteobacteria; order HK1; family HK1; genus JBFHNV01. The sequence continues at coordinate 30,369 of JBFHNV010000022.1, read as the reverse complement.
GTGCACGCCATCGAGTTCGACTGCATACACGACGCGGCAGTGGTGCATCCGGTGACGGTGCTGCTGGGGGCGGCGCTGGCCGTGGTGGACACGCTGGATCGCCCGGTGCCGGGACGTGAGCTGCTGGCGGCGGTGACGGTGGGCGTCGACGTGGCCTGTCGGCTCGGCGTGGCCAGTCGCGCGAAGATGCGCTTCTTCCGCCCGGGCACCGCAGGCGCCTTCGCCGCCACCGCCGCCGCCGGCCGCCTCGCCGGGCTCGACCCGCCCCAGTTGGTGGCTGCCATGGGCATCACGCTGGCCCAGCTCTGCGGCACCATGCAGGCCCATGCGGAGGGCTCGCCGCTGCTGCCCGCGCAGGCCGGCTTCACCGCGCGCAACGCGGTGGTGGCCTGCGCGCTCGCCGCCCGCGGCGTGACCGGGCCACGGCAGGTGCTGGGCGGGCCCTACGGCTACTTCGCCCTGTTCGAGGGGGAGCACGACGCCGCCACGGTGCTCGAGGATCTGGGCCGGAGCTGGGCCATCGCGGAGGTGTCCCACAAGCCGTTCCCCAGCGGCCGCGCCACCCACGGCATCGTGGATGCCTGCCTGGGGCTGGCCCGGGAGCACGGCTTCGCTGCGGCAGACGTGGCCGAAGTCGAGGCCCGAGTGCCGCCGCTCACGCACCAGCTCGTGGGCCGCGCAGCTGCCGCGGGCATGCAGCCCAACTACGCGCGCCTGTGCGCCGCGTATGCGGCGGCCTGCGCGCTTCGCAACGGCACGGTGGTGCTGTCGGACTTCGAGCAGGCAGCCCTCGCCGACGCGGACACGCTGGCGCTCGCCCGGCGGATCCGCGTCGAGCGCGACGCCAGCGCCGATCCGAACGCGCTCTCGCCGGTCACCGTCACGGTGACGCTCGCAGGCGGGCAGCGCGTCGAACGCACCCAGACGGCCGTCTACGGCTCCCCGGCGAAGCCCATGAGCCGCGAGGCGCACCTCCAGAAATTCCGCGACAACTGTGCGGCGGGCGTCGAGCCCATCGCGAACGAGGCGGTGGAGGCGGCCATCGCGGCGGCGGACCGGATCGAGGATCTCGAGGACGTCCGCGAGCTGCTGGACCGGCTCTCTGGCTAGGGCACCAGCACCGCGGCCCCCTCCAGCTCCCCCGCGCGCAGCCGGCGCAACGCCTCGTTGGCATCGCCCAGGGGCATCTCGGTGATCTCCGTGCGCACCCCCGCGAGCGGCGCGAGATCGAGGAACGCGCGGGCGTCGTCCCGGGTGAGGTTGGCCACCGAGCACACGGTGCGCTCGCCCCACAGGAGCGCGTAGGGGAACGCGGGAATGTCGCTCATGTGGATCCCGCCGCACACCACCGTGCCGCCCGGCAGCACCGCCGCCAGGGCGGCCGGGAGCAGCGCCCCCACCGGCGCGAAGATGATGGCCGCGTCCAGCAGCTCCGGGGGCGTCTCGTCGGAGCCGCCGGCCCAGGCCGCGCCCAGGCGCCGTGCGAAGTCCTGCGCCCGGTCGTCGCCGGGGCGGGTGAATGCGAACACCTGGCGGCCCTGCCAGAGCGCCACCTGCACCAGGATGTGGGCCGCGGCGCCGAAGCCGTAGATCCCCAGCCGGTGTGCGTCACCCGCCTTCACCAGGGAGCGGTAGCCGATGAGGCCGGCGCACAGCAGGGGCGCGGCGTGGGCGTCGTCCAGCCCGTCGGGCAGCGCAAAGCAGTAGCGGGCGTCGGCGATGACGTGGGTGGCATAGCCGCCGTCCAGGTCGTAGCCGGTGAAGCGGGCCTGCGGACAGAGGTTCTCGCGCCCGCTGCGGCACCAGGCACACTCGCCGCAGGTCCAGCCCAGCCACGGCACCCCCACCCGATCGCCGGCAGCAAAGGTGTCCGCCCCGGTTCCCGTCTCCAGCACCCGGGCCACGATCTCGTGGCCCGGCACGACCGGCAGGCGGCCCCCCGTCAGGTCGCCGTCCACCACGTGCAGGTCCGTGCGGCACACGCCACAGGCGCACACCTGGAGCAGGAGCTCGCCGGGGCCCGGACCGCGCAGGGTGTACTCGTGGGGCTCCAGGGCCGCGCCACGGCGCGGCAGCACCATGGCCCGCGCGCGGCCGCGGCCGGACGCGCTCACGCTTCCTCCGCGCGCTCCTGACAGCGCAGGCAGCGGCCCGCCGCCGGCGCCACCTTGAGGCGCTGGTAGCCGATGGGCCCGCCGCATTGCAGGCAATCGCCGTAGCCGCCGTCGCGCAGCCGCGCGAGGGCGGCCTGCACCTCCCGACGCTCGACCTCGTACTGCCGCAGCAGCGCCCGATCCACCGCGTTGACGCTGCCCGCGAAGGACTCCTCCCCCCGGTCCTGCACCCCGGTGTCGCGGCGCGTTCCGGCGTTCTCGCTCGCCTCCTCCCGGGCGCGCTCGATGTCGGCGCTCAGCTCTGCGAGGGTACGCTCGAGAACCCGGGTGAGCTCGTCGAGCTGATGGGGCGTAAGGTCGATCTGGTTCATGTGGGGTCGTCCAGCGCGCTGCGCGATTCCACCCGCTGCGGGAGCGCCAACGCGCACCGTATGCAACGGGGAGGCCAGGCCTCTTGACCGGGATCAATGGCTGCCGGGCATCGGGCCGCGACACTCGTTTCCTGGAGGTAGCCGCGACACCATGACCTGCATTCCGGCAGTGGACGACACCGTATCAGATCCCGGTCCTAGGGAGGCGCCGGCATCGCCGGACACGCTCGATCCTCGGGCGCTGCTCACGCCCCGGGCCCTGGGCCACCCGGCGACCGACCCGCACCTGGTGGAGACGCACATCTCCTGGGTCGTGCTCGCCGGCGAGCGGGCCTACAAGATCCGCAAGCCCGTGCGACTGCCGTTCCTGGATTTCACCACGCTTGCCGCGCGCCGGGCGGACTGCGAGCGGGAGCTGGCGCTGAACCGGCGCTGGGCGCCGACTCTCTACCTGGACGTGGTCCCGGTGCGCGGCTGCCCGCTGAGCCCGCGGCTCACGGGCACCGGGCCGGTGATCGACCACGCGGTGGTCATGCGGCGCTTCCCGGCGGGCATGCGCCTGGACCGGGTGGCGGCCCGGGGCGGCCTGGACCCGGCGCTCTGCGACGAGCTGGCCGAGACCGTCGCGCGTCTGCACGAGGCGGCACCCCGGGCCGCCCAGCACAGCGACCACGGCACGCCCACCGCCATCGCCCGTGAGGTCCAGGGCAACCTGGACGTGCTGGCCGCGTGGCGCGGAGTCACCGAGACGGAAGCACTTGCCCGGGTGGACACCGCGAGCCGGGACATGCTCGCGGACCACGCGCAGCACTTCGTGGCGCGCCGCGCCGCGGGCCGCGTGCGCGACTGCCACGGCGACCTGCACCTGGAGAATCTGGCGCTGGTGGACGGCGCCGTGACGCCCTTCGACGGCGTCGAGTTCGACCCGGCGCTACGCACCGTGGACGTGGCCAGCGATCTCGCGTTCCTGCTCATGGATCTCCGCGCCCGGGGCCACGAGGACGCCGCGAACCGCGTGCTGGACCGCTGGCTGCAGCACACGGGCGACTACGAGGCGCTGACGGTGCTGGACCACTACCTGGTGTACCGCGCCCTGGTGCGGGCCAAGGTGTCCGCCATCCGCGCGACGCAGATCGCCGGTGGCGATGCCCACGACGCCGCCCGCAGCGGCGATGGCGAGGACGCCGCCGCCCGCGCCAACCGACTGATCGCGCTGGCCGCAGCCCTGGCGTCGAGGCCCTGTGCCGCGGCGCTGGTCATCACGCGGGGCGTGTCCGGCAGCGGCAAGAGCTGGCTGGCGGCGCGCCTCGCGGCCCACGCGGGCCTCGTGTGCCTGCGCTCTGACGTGGAGCGCGCGCGGCTGTACCCCGCTGCTCCGCCGGCGGTGCGCTACGGCGCCGAGGCCACGGCGGCCACTTACGGGCGCCTCGCCACCCTGGCGGAGACGGTGCTGGAGTCGGGCCGGATCGCGCTGGTGGACGCCACCTTCCTGGACCCGGCCTGGCGCGAGCGCTTCCGCCGCCTCGCCCGGGACAAGGGCGTGGCGTTCCGGATCCTGGATCTCGAGGCGCCCCGGCCGGTGCTCGAGCGCCGGGTGCGCCAGCGCGCCGCGCGCGGCGACGACGCTTCGGAGGCAGACGAGCGGATCCTCGCGCGCCAGCTCGCGCACGCGGCGCCGCTGGCGGATCGCGAGCGCGCCGAGGCGTTGACCCTGGATGCCTCAGGAACGCCGGATCTCGCGAGGCTGCACGACTGGATTCGAAATGCCGCAAAGGAGGTGAGCACGTGAGACAGGCTTGTCGGACCCTGTCCGCGGCGGTGCTGGGCGCCGCCGGAGTGACCCTGGTCATCTCGATGGCGCCTGCCGCGACGGTGGAGGGCGACGCCGTGCGCGGCCGCCTGCTCTACGAGAACCACTGCACCGGCTGTCACACCAGCCGCGCCCACGTGCGCGAGAACCGCAAGGCCCACACCATCGAGCAGGTGTACGGCTGGGTGCAGCGCTGGCAGTCTGCCCAGGGGCTCGCCTGGAGCCCGGAGGAAGTGCGCGACGTGACCGGATGGCTGTACCTGCGCTTCTACGATCCGGATCGGCCCACGCCGAGGCCCGGCACCTCCGCTGGCGGCAGCGCGTCCTGACCGCGACCCGCGAGGGCCCGGAGACGAGGGTCGATCCGGCTGCGCGGCCGAGCGTTCCTGCATGATGCGGGTTAACCTCGCGGTTACGCCCCGCGAGGATCCACTGCAATCCCGTTCTCCGCCTCCGGCTCCCCCAATCCGGGGGACCTGATCCGCGTCCTGGAGCTGCTGGACCGCGACGGGGGCGATCCCGCCTCTCCGGCGGCCGCGGAGCGGCGCGCCCGGGACCGGGTCATCGGCCGGCGACTGGCCCACCTGGCCGAGCAGCCGGTGAAGCAGGTGCTGGCGTGGCGCCGTGTGCGCGACCCGGGCCCCGGTGCCGGTCACGCGGCCGCCAATGCGGTGCGCGCCGCCTGTCTCGTTGCCGGCGCCATCGCCGGCGCCGCCACCGCTGCCGGTGCCTTCTTCTACGACGGCGGCGGACGCGTCAACGTGCTGCTCGTGCTCGCGCTGTTCGTGGCCCTGCCCCTGGCGACCATTGCCTTGTTCGCGGTGGCGGCCGCCACCCGCCACGGGCTCAGGGGCTTCAGCGCCGGGCACCTGGGAGCCGCTGCCGCCCGGGTGCTGCCCTGGGCCGGGGCCCGCGACCTGGCCCGCCTCGCGTCAGGGGGCGCGGGACCGGGCGTGGCCAAGTGGCTGCTGCTGGGCTGGTCCCAGTGGCTGGGACTCGGCTTCGGCGCAGGCGCGGTGGCCGCCGCTCTGGCCCTGGTGCTGTTCACGGACCTGGCCTTCGGCTGGTCCACCACCCTGGACCTGGCACCTGCCCGGGTGCGGGAGCTGTGCGCGGCGCTGGCGCTACCCTGGCGGGATCTGTTGCCCGGCGCGGTGCCGGACGCGGCCCTGGTGGAGGCATCGCGCTACTTCCGTCTGGGCGCCGGCAGCGCCGCGCCGCCCGACCCGGCCCTGCTGGGGCGGTGGTGGCCCTTCGTGCTCGCCGCCATGACCTGCTACGGCGTGCTGCCGCGCCTGCTCACCCTGGCACTGGTGCGCTGGCGGACGGCGGCAGCCTGCGCCGCGGCCCTCGTGGCGGACGAGCGGGTGCACGGCCTGCTGGACCGCATGAACACTCCGCTGGTGGACACCCGATCCCCGGACCCGGAGGCGCCCCGGGCGCCCCACGCCCGTGCCCGGGTGTCGGCGGCCCTGCCTCCCGCAGCGTCCTGGCACGTGGTGAACTGGGCCGCGGTTCCCCTGGACGAGCGGGCCCTGCGGGAGCTGCTGGGCGGGGCGGACCTGGCAACGGTGCACCCCGCCGGCGGTGGCCGGCGCACCAGCGAGGACCGGGCGCTGGCGCTCACCCTGGCCACGGATCACGGCAGCGGCGGCGTGCTGGTAGTGGCCCGCGCCTGGGAGCCGCCCACCCTGGACCTGATGGACTTCCTCGCGGAGCTGCGCGCCGCGCTGCCGTCCCGGCGCCCGGTGGCGTTGCTGCCGGTGGCGCTGTCCGGCGGAGCCCCCGCGGCGCCGCCACGGGCCCACGCCGACATCTGGCTCGAGACCCTGGCGCGCGCAGCTCCGGACGGTGTGACCGCGGTGCGCCTGCATCCGGAGACGCCGTGAGCGAGCCGGTTTTCGCCGTCGTGGGCCATCCCAACAAGGGCAAGTCCAGCCTCGTCGCGGCGCTGGCCGAGGACGACAGCGTGGCCATCGGCCCTGCCCCCGGCACCACCGTCAAGGCGCGCCGCTTTCCCATGCGGCTGGACGGCGAGACCCTCTACACCCTGGTGGACACGCCGGGCTTCCAGCGCGCCCGCGCGGCGCTGGAGTGGCTGGAGGGCGAGGGCGCGAGCGCCGCCGAGCGCCCCCTCGCCGTGGCGCGCTTCGTGGATCGCCACGCGGGCGTTGAGCGCTTCGAGGCCGAGTGCGAGCTGCTGGCGCCCATCGTCGCCGGCGCCGGCATCCTGTACGTGGTGGACGGCGCCGTGCCCTACTCGCCGGAGTACGACGCGGAGATGGAGATCCTGCGCTGGACCGGCCAGCCCAGCATCGCGGTGATCAATCCCATCGGCGGCGGTGCCCACGTGGAGGACTGGTCCCGGGCGCTGGGCCAGTACTTCCGCGTGGTGCGCGAGCTGGACGCCCGCGACGCGCCCTTCGACAAGCGCCTGCAGGTGCTGAGCGCCTTCGGCGAGCTGGCCGAGGCCTGGCGCGAGCCCCTGGCCCGGGCGGTGGCGGCGCTGCGCGCGGCACGCGCCCACGCGCGGCGCGAGGCAGCCCACGCCATGGCCGCCCTGGTGGCCGACGCCCTGGACCTCAAGGTGGAGCGGCGGGTGGCGGCGGACGCCGATCCACGGGCGGCCCGTCCGGGGCTCGAGCGGCGCTATCGGGAGCGCCTGCGCGAGCGCGAGCAGACCTGCCGGGCGCAGGTGCAGGCCCTGTACCGCCACGAGCGCATCGAGCGCCGGGAGGCGGAGCTGGAGGCCATCGAGGAGGACCTGTTCGCCGCCGACACCTGGCTGCTGTTCGGCCTGTCGCGGGCGGATCTGGCAAAGGCGGGCGCCGCTGCCGGTGCCCTGGCTGGGCTCGGCATCGACGCCGCCACCGCCGGCACCTCGCTGTTCCTGGGCGCCGCCATCGGTGCCCTGGTGGGCGGTGCGGCGAGCTGGCTCGGCGCGGACGCCCTGGCGGAGATGAAGATCGAGCGCCTGCCGCTGGGCGTGCGCGTCGCGCGCTACGGCCCCAGCCGCAATCCCAACCTGCCCTTCGTGCTGCTCGGGCGGGCGCGGGCCCACCACCGCCTGCTGGCCGGGCGCAGCCACGCGCACCGCGAGCCGCTGGATCTGTCCCAGCCGGGCGCGCTCAACCCCTTCGATGACGATCTGCGCGACCGTCTTGCCAAGGCCTTCGAGACGGTGCGCAGGAGCGACCCGGGAAGCGCCCGCCGCGCCACCGCCCTCGACGCCCTCACAGACGCCATCGAGGACGTGCTCTCTCGCGACGAGGCCTGATTCCCGAAGTGGGAGATGGCGTCTACCGCGCGCACACCTTGCGCACCTCGTGCACCACGGTGTGGCCCTGCACCACCTTGTCGATACCGTCCTGGCGCAGGGTGCGCAGGCCGTGCTCGAGCGCCAGCGCGCGCAGCGTCTCGGTGGTGGCCTGCTGCTGCACCAGCTTCTTCGCGGTGGGGTCCAGGGACAGCACCTCGTGCAGCGCGATGCGTCCGGCGAAGCCGCTGTCCTCGCAGCGGCTGCAGCCGCGGGCGCGCAGCAGGCGCAGCGTCGTGCCGTCGCCCTGGTGGGCGATCCACCCGGCCGCCGTCTCCTCGGCCCGCGCGCTGAAGTCGGCGTCGCTCTCGTGCTCGCCGCGCAGCTCGAGGCAGTACTCCCGCGCCAGCGCCTCCACCTCCTCGGCGGGCGCCGGGTAGGGCTCGCGGCAGTCCGGGCACAGGCGCCGGGTGAGGCGCTGCGACAGCACCCCCAGCAGCGCGTCGGCGAAGTTGAAGGGATCCATGCCCATGTCCAGCAGGCGGGTCACGGTCTCCACGGCGCTGTTGGTGTGCAGGGTGGAGAACACCAGGTGGCCGGTGAGCGACGCCTCCACCGCCACCGCGGCGGTCTCCCGATCGCGCATCTCGCCCACCATGATGACGTCCGGATCGGCACGCAGGAACGCGCGCATGGCCTCGGCGAAGCCGAGGCCCACGCCGTTGTTCACCTGCAGCTGGCGCAGCCCCTCCTGGGAGATCTCCACCGGGTCCTCCGCGGTCCAGATCTTGCGCTCGCCGTCGTTCAGGTGGGCGAGCAGCGAGTGCAGGGTGGTGGTCTTGCCGCAGCCCGTCGGGCCGGTGACCAGGAACATGCCGTAGGGCAGGGCGAGCGCGTTCAGCACGCGCCGCTGGTTCTCGTCGGACAGCCCCAGCTCGCCCACCGGCACCGGGCGGTTGCGGGCGAGCACCCGCATGACCACGTCCTCGTTGCCGCCCACGGTGGGCAGCGTCGCCACCCGCAGCTCGATGTTCATCTTGGTGAAGCGGCGCAGGTTGATGCGCCCGTCCTGGGGCTTGCGGTGCTCGGCGATGTTGAGCCCCGCCATCACCTTGATGCGCGCCACCAGCGCGCGCCTGAGCTTCGCGGGCACCTGCAGCAGGGTGCGCATCTGGCCGTCCTTGCGCACCCGCACCCGCGTCTCGCTCTTCGCGTTGGGCTCGATGTGGATGTCGGAGGCGCCCATCTTGCAGGCGTTGCCGATGATCTGGTTGACCAGGTTGACGACCATGTTGTCGCCGTACTGGTTCTCCGACAGCGCCTCCTCCTCGCGCTCGTCCTTGTAGGCGGAGAAGTCGAGCTCGATGGTCTCCTCGGGGGCCACGAAGGTGTTGAACGCGATGTCGATGACGCGGTCGATCTCCTCGCGTGGCGCGATCACCGGATCCACATGCATGCCGGTGGCGAAGGACACGGCCTCCGCCGGCGCCCAGTCCAGCGGGTTCTCGGTGGCGAGCACGATGCGCCCGTCGAAGGTGTACAGCGGCAGCACGTGGTGCTTGCGAATGATCTCCCGCGGCACCAGCTTCACCACCTCCGGGTCCACGTAGAACTTGCCGAGATCCACCGACGGGATGCCCAGCTTGCGCGCCAGCACGCCGTAGAGATCGCGGCGCTTGAGAAGCTGCATCTCCACCAGGGTCTCGCCCAGCGGCTTGCCGCGCTTGGTGCGCTGGCGGGTCAGCGCCTCGTCGAGTTGCTGCTCGCTGATCAGGCCCTCCTCCACCAGCAGCTCGCCGATGCGCACCTGGCGCAAGTTGCTCTGCTGGCGCCCCAGCGCCTCCTCCAACTCCTTGGCGGTCACCGCCGCCTGTTGCACCAGGGTCTGCCCCAGGGGCTCGCGGCGCTCGCGCTCCTGAGCGGCCAGGGCGCGGTCCACGTCGTCCTTCCCCACCCGGCCTTCCTTGACCAGCATCTCGCCCATCATCGGCCCCACCGAGTGGCGCGCGATGAAGCCGTGGGGCGCGAAGCTGCAGAAGTAGCGCTCGTCGTCCAGCAGCGGGAACAGGTACAGGCCGTGGCGGTCGCGGCGGAAGCCCACGGTGCGCCCGCGCAGGGAGTCACCGTCGGTGAACACCACCTCGAACTCGCGTACCCCCGGCTGCAGCGCCTGGCCGATGCTCGCGGCACCGCCCGCCGCGGCGGCGGCGCCGGGGGCGGGCGGCGTCCAGCGACCCTCCACCATCACCTGCACCAGCTTGAGTTCGGCCAGCGCGGCGGTGCGCGCGGGGCCGCCCTCCCGTGGCTGCCAGGTGATGGCGCCGGTGTCGGTGCGGAAGGCCACCAGGGTGCCGGTGAGCTTCTCGCCGCCGGGCAGACGCAGCGCCACCTGCTCGCCGCCGCGCATCCAGCCGGCGCCGGACACCGTGGTCATGGGTGGCGGCGGGAAGCTGCCGGTGGCCGGGCGCGGCTCGCGCTCGGAGACGAATCGGGCTGTGGTGGCGGACATCCGGTCGCTCGACGTGGTCACGGCCGGACGGGCAGGGGCGCCCGGCAAACCCCACGCCCGCGCCGGCGGGGCGCGGGGCGTCTCACGGGGTTTGCGGCCGGCGGCCGGAAAACTTGCGCCCCGGGACCGCTCCGGCGGGCGGCGGGAAGCGCGCCCGGGGGCGGGCCCCGCCGCGGTCGCGGCGGGGCCGCCGCGCGTCACATGTCGGCGATGGCGCGCGCGCCGTCACCGCGGCTCGCGTAGTTCTCCGCGGCGAAGGACCAGTTGGCGAGGTTGTCCAGGAACGCCCCCAGGTAGTCCGGGCGGCGGTTCTGGAAGTCCAGGTAGTAGGCGTGCTCCCACACGTCGATGGTGAGCAGCGGGATCTGCTTGGCGTCGGTGATGGGCGTCTCGGCGTTCGGCGTCTTGGTGACGGAGAGCTTGCCGTCGGGGTTGCTCACCAGCCACGCCCAGCCGGAGCCGAACTGGGTGGCGCCTGCCTCGGAGAGCTTCTTCTTGAGCTCGTCCAGCGAGCCGAAGTCGCGGTCGATGGCTTTCGCGAGATCGCCGGACGGCCTGCCGCCCTTGGGCGTCATGCTGTGCCAGTAGAAGGCGTGGTTCCACACCTGCGCCGCGTTGTTGAAGACGCCGCCGGAGGACTTGCGCACGATCTCCTCCAGGGACTTCTTGGCGTCGTCGCTCGTGCCGATGGCCTTCTCCAGGTTGGTCATGTACGCCTGGTGGTGCTTGCCGTGATGGAACTCGAGCGTCTTGGCGCTCACGTGCGGGGCCAGGGCATCCTTTGCGTAAGGCAGGGCCGGCAGTTCGAACTTCATGACGAGATCCCCTCTTCGTGTCGTTGTTGCCTGCGCGCCACGGCGGGGGCGGCTGGTCCGCGACGCGCGTGCCCGCGCGCCGCTGGCCCGCGCGCATCCCCCCCTTCGGCGCGACCGGTCGGTATGCTAACAGCTTGTCCGGAACTCGCCCGCCGGCCGCCCACGCCGCCCATGCTCTCCATCCAAGTCACGATCCTGGTGTCGTCGTTCCTCGCCGCGACGGTCCTGCCGTTCTACTCGGAGTTCGCCGTCGGCGGCGCCGTCGCCGCCGGCGCCGACCCGCTGCTGACGCTCGCCACCGCCAGCACCGGCAACACCGCCGGCGCGGTGGTGAACTGGGTGCTGGGGCGCTACCTGCTGCACTTCCAGGACCGACGCTGGTTCCCCGTCAAGCAGCAGCATCTGGCCCGCGCGCAGGCCTGGTTCCAGCGCTACGGCGTGTGGTCGCTGCTGCTCGCCTGGCTGCCGGTGGGGGGCGACCCGCTGACCTTCGTCGCCGGCATCATGCGCGTGCGGCTCTCGGTATTCATCGTGCTCGTGGCCGCGGGCAAGACCGCGCGCTACGCCGCGGTGATCTGGCTGGTCGAGCGCGCCGCCGCCTGAGCACGTCCCGGCTCGGGCCCGGTGTATCCTGCCGCCGTCGTGCGCAACGGGACCAGCCAGGAGCTCGCGGGCGCGCAGCGTATGCGGCTGCGCCACGCCCTGCTCGCCATCGGCGCCGCCGCCGCCCTCTCCGCGGTGGTGGTGGTGCTGTCCATCCGCGGCGCGCTGCGCCTCGACGCCCCGGGGCTCGCCCTCGCCATGGCGCTGTTCTGGGCCGTGAACCTCGCCTTCCCCGCCGCCATCGTGAGCGGCCTGAACCTGAGGCTTCGCGACCCCGGCATGACGCTCGCGCAGATGCTGTGGGCCACGCTCGCCACCTTCGCCTTCGTCTACGTCACCGACGAGGGCCGTCACCTGGTGCTCATGGTGTACCTGCTGGCGATGATGTTCGGCGCCTTCCGGCTGAAAGTGGGCGAGCACCTGCTGGTGACGCTGGTGGCGGTGGTGCTCTACGCGCTGGTGATCGCCGCCCTGAGTCGCACGCATCCGGCGTCCATCGACGTGCGCGACGAGGTCCTGGACTGGCTGGTGTTCTGCGTGGTCATGGCGGGCTTCTCGCTGCTCGGCGCCGGGACCAGTCGCCTGCGCGCGGCGCTGCAGCGGCGCGACGCCGAGCTCGCGCAGGCCCGCGACGCCGCCGCCGTCGCGACCGAGGCCGAGTCACGCTTCCTGGCCACCACGAGTCACGAGCTGCGCACGCCGCTCAACACCATCCTCGGCGCCACCGAGGTGATCGACGGCCAGCGCCTGGAAGACGAGCAGCGCGCCGCGCTCGCCGGCGCGCGTCACGCGGGCGCGCACCTGCTGTCGCTGCTCAACGCCATGATCGACTACTCGAAGCTCGAGTCGGGGACGCTGGAGCTGCGCCACGCGCCCATGGATCTGGGCGAGACGCTCAAGACGGTGCACGCCATGTTCGCGCCGCTCGCGCAGGAGCGCGGCATCAGCTTCGCCCTGGAGGTGGATCCCCGCGTCGCGCGCACCGTCCAGGGCGACGCCATGCGCCTCGCCGAGGTGCTGGTGCACCTGCTGCACAACGCCGTGCGGTTCACCGAGCGCGGCGAGGTGCGCCTGGCCGCCGGCCCGGAGCCGGCCGGCGGTGACCGGGTGCGCTTCTGCGTGTCCGACACCGGCGCCGGCATCCCGCGCGAGCGCCAGCAGGCCCTGCTCGCGCCGTTCGCCACCGGCGATGCCCGCGGCGGCGCCGGCCTCGGGCTCGCCCTGTGCCGCAGCCTGGTGGAGCGCATGGGCGGCACCCTGCAGGTGAGCAGCACCCCGGGTGCCGGCAACCGCTTCGAGTTCGCCCTGCCGCTGCCGCCGGTGGCGGCGCAGCGAGGGGCGGCGCCATCCGCGAGCGCCCGGCGGGTGCTCATCGTCGACGACTCGCCGGACAACCGGCTGCTGCTGCGGGCCTTCCTCAAGGGCGCCGCGTCGGTGCTGGACGAGGCGGCGGACGGGCGCGAGGGTGTCGCACTGTTCCGCGAGCGGCGCTACGACGTGGTGCTGATGGACATGCACATGCCGCAGATGGACGGCATCGAGGCCACCCGCGCCATGCGCGCCCTGGAGCGCGAGCGCGGCGGCCCGCGCACCCCCATCCTCGCGCTCACCGCCGACGACAGCGTGCACGACCGCCAGCGCAGCCTGGAGGCGGGCTGCGACGAGCACCTGGTGAAGCCGGTGTCGAAGCGGGCGCTGCTGGCGGCGCTGGCGGGGCAGTGAGCCGTCAGCCACGCGGCGCCGGCGCTGCATCCGTGCGAGCCCCGCCAGCAGCCCGCCCTCCGCGATCAGGATGGGCACCAGACTGACGTTGGCGAACCTGCGCGTCCGAACGGTGACGATGTCGTCACCCGCCAGCGCCCCCCAGGGATGCGGCGGATTGAAGTGTCCACACCGCGAACGGGTCGCGACACGTCCGAGGTGCGATCTCCACCTTTCGGCAAGGCTGAACAAAAATATAGTACACTTCCACGTCCTCCGGTCATCCGCAAGGACGCTCCCATGACCCTCAAGCACGAGTCCCTCGGCAACCAGATCGCCGAGCTGGCCGCCCACCTCAACGCCGCCACCGCCCGCCTGCCGGAGCTCGTCGCCGAGTTCGACGAGGCCGGCGGCTGGGCCGACGAGGGCTGCCTCACCTGCGCCCACTGGCTGACCTGAAAGTGCGGCATCTCGCCCGGCGCGGCGCGGGAGAAGGTGCGCGTGGCGCGCTGCCTGCGCGGGCTGCCGGACACCCGCGCCGCCTTCGCTCAGGGCACCGTCAGCTACTCCAAGGTGCGCGCGCTGACGCGCGTGGCCACCGCCGACAACGAGGACTACTACCTGATGATCGCCCGCCACGGCACCGCGGCCCACATGGAGAAGGTGGTGCGGGGGGTGCGCCGGGTGCAGCGCCAGCGCGAGCTCGCCGAGGCCAACGCGCGCCACGACGAGCGCACGCTGTACTGGCATTACGACGACGACGGCATGCTGGTGGTGCGCGCGCGGCTCGACCCGGAGCAGGGGGCGCGCTTCATGGCGGCCGTGAACACGGCCATGGAGGCGCTGATCTCGGAGCGGGCGCACGACGGGGCCGGGGACGTCTCTGCGGAGACGGCGGAGTGCCTCTGGGATGGCTGGCCCATGGACGAGGCGCAGGCGGTGGAGAACGCGCTCACCCCGGAAGAGCTCGCCACTTTCTGATCACTCGCCAGCACGGGTCTCCGCGGAAGCGCCTGCGGCAGGGGTCGGGCGATAGCCACGGCAGCGCATCGCCGTGAACGGCGGGTCGGGGCAGGCGGTGATTTGCTGAGTGCAACGCAACGCCGGCTCGAGCATCGAGCGACTGCACGTCCACAGGCGCCGCGACCTACCGAAGCTCCATCTCCGCGGCTGCCCGTTGCGCCTCCTCGATGCTGCGGTAGCGAAACACGCCGCGCTTGAACTGCTTGCCCGCGAGGGTGTCGGCGCGCGCCCACAGCGCGGCCCAGCGCTCCAGGTGCTCCGCGGTGCCTGGCTCGCAGGGTGGAGGAGCGGGCATGTCGGCAACCGAGCGGTACTTCCAGACGGGCATCGAATCAGTCCTCATCGAGCCGGAAACGGCGGCGAAGCATGGCGGCGTCCGCACGATCGATTTCGCGGACCGTGTCAAGCTTCATTCGGTAGAGCGAACGCGGCGTCGCGACCCTCGCCGTGACACCGCCTAGATCCAGCGGCGCGGACTCCACGTCTGCGAATCCGATGGCATCGCCGAAGCGGGCGACGAGGTCGAGGTAGAGACGGCCTTCGGGCGGGCCGTAGCGAATCGCAGGATACGGCCCCGCAAGATCCTCGGCGGTGATCTCGGCGATGGCCGGGTCATCCCACAGCGATTCGAGCGCGCGCCGCAACCGTGCCACGTTCTCGTCGCTGGGCCGCACCATCAGATCGACGTGCTCCGTCGCGCGCACGATGCCGAGCGCGTTGAGTGCTGCACCTCCGATCACGATGTACTCGACCCCTTCGCGCTCCAGGGCCTCGACCACCTGGCGAAGCTCGGCCAACGTCACCTGAGCACCGTTCGATCGCACCGATCTCGCGAGCAGCCTAGCACGCGAGCACTTTTTCCGTGGAGCCCGGGCGGGAGCGGAAAGTGAGCGCCGCGGGAAACAGGTGGTGCCTCGGACACCGTCGCGCGCTGCGCGCCGCAGGCACGGCTCATCTGGGCGCGATTGAGCACCGCCTGCGGGTCGGGGCCTTCGCTCGCAGGCGTGGGGATGTCCGCATGTTGGGGCCGCACGGACCGTGGAGAGAGGCCCGAAGATGTGGGCAGATCCGCGTCCCCGGCTGTGCGGTGGTGAGAAATGCGGGCTAGCCCCCGGGGCTCGGGGCGTCGGGCGTTGCCGGCGGGGCAGGTGCCGGCGCAGCGCCCTCCGACTGGACGTCACCGCCCGCCGCCGGCGTCTCCGCAGAGGCCCCCGCTCCGCCAGGCGCCGCCCCTGCCGTCTCCGGCGCCTGCACCAGATCCGCCTCGCGCCGCGCCAGGTAGTCGGCCTTGTACGAGGGCAGCACGTACACCCAGGGCGACCAGCGCGCGTCGAGCGCCGCCGCCTCCTCGCGCACCTTCTCCGGCGCCAGCAGCTCGGCGTGCTGCGGCGCGCCCTCGGCCAGCGCGGCGTCGTACTCCGCGCCCAGGCGCGCGCGGGGCAGATCGCCCGAGCGGTCGAGATCGATGCGCACCCGCAGCCCGTCGAAGGTCTCCACCACCGCGCGCAGGGGCTCGCCGCCGAGGCCGCCCTCCGCGGCAGGCGACACGTCCTCCAGGGTGAGGTCGGTGAGGACGCGGCCGAGATCGTTGATCACCCACGCACCCCGCAGCTCCGCGTCCGCGGGCTTCTCCACCCACGTGAAGTCGTCCGTGCCGGGCGCGTCCCGCGCGGCGGTGATCACCGTGCCGTCCGGGTGCGTGACCCGCACCCGGGCGATGCGCGCGCCGCCGATGGCGGCGATGCGCTTGTCCAGCCAGTCCGTGAGCTCGCCGCCGTCGCGCGGCAGGTTGCCCTGCACCAGCCAGCTGCGCGCCTCGCCGGGCAGGCGCACGAAGTACTCGGTGCGCGCCGGATCGCCCTTCGCCGGGCGCTGCTCGCCCACGATGAGCTCCGCGAGCACGTTGTCCGACGCATCGCGGATCCGGAAGCCCACGGCGCGAGACGCCTTGTCGGTCGGGTCGCGCAGCCCCAGCTCCTCGAAGCGCACCGGGTCGGCGGTCTTCGGCTCCAGGCGCTCCAGGCCCGCGGCGCCCACCAGCAGGCTATGCACCTTGTCCGGCACCAGCGGGTAGCCGGCGCGGGCCGGCGCGCCCCAGGCGCTGCCGTCACGCTCCAGGCGGAAGGTCTCGCCGGCGCTGGTCACCTCCACCCGCGCCGCCTCGTTGACCCGCGAGAGCAGGTCCGGGAACACCAGCGCGCCGGCCTCGGGCACCGGCGCGTCGCGCTTCAGCGTCAGCACCGCGCCCGCCACCACCACCGCGGTGACCGCCACCAGCGCGAGGAAGCCCCTGCCTGCCAGCACGTCCGGTCCTCCGCGCCTTCAGCCCGCCGCCATCAGCGAGCGCCGGCGCCGCTGCATGCGTGCCAGCCCCACCAGCAGTCCGCCCACCGCGATCAGGATGGGCACCAGGCCCACGTTCGCGAACTTCACCTGGGTCTCCAGCCGCTCGATGTTCTCGCGCAGGTTGCGGCGCACTTCCCTGAGCTCGCGGCGGATGTCCAGGCGCTCCTGGCGGAAGCTGATGAGCTCCTGGCGCTGCTCGTCGCTCAGCACCGGCGCGTCCTCACCCTGCTTGCGGCTCTCGAGCTCCTGCAGGCGCTGCTCGGTCTGCTCCAGGCGCGTGATGAGCTGCTGCTCCTTCTCGCGGAACTTCAGCTCCGCCTCGCGCCGGAGCTCGTTCACCACGGTGAACGGTCGCAGGAAGCTGCCGCGGCTGCGGATGTCGATGAGGGCGCTGGAGCCGGTGAGGCTGTCCAGCGCGTTGATCACCAGCGGGCCGTTGGCCGACGTGGGGATGGCGATGCGGCTGCCCATGATGTCCTGCACCTGCACCCAGAACTGGTCCGCCAGCAGGTCCGCGTCGGCCACCACCACCACGTTGATGTCCCCTTCGGACTCGGCCAGGTGAGGCCCCGGCCCCGGGGCGGGCTCGCTGCCCGTCCCCGTCGCCCCACCGCCCTCGCCGGCCTCCTTCTTCTCCGCGCCCGGCGGGCCGTCCGGGAAGGCGCTCTTCGCCTTGCCGGTGACCCGGGCCGCGAGCACGAAGGTGCGCCCCGCCGGCTGGTAGGCCCGCAGCACCACCTGCGGGTCCGAGTGGCTCTGGGCCTGCTCCGGGGTGAACACCGCGGCCTGCTCGCCGGCGGTGATGAGCGGCGTCACGGTGAGCCCGCTGTCCGCCACCGGGGTGAGGTGGCCGGGGCTCGCGAGGGTCACCACGCCCAGGTTGCCGGTGACGATGTCGTCCTTCGCCAGCGCCGCCTCGCCGAGGTTCATCCACAGGGGGTAGTCGATGGTCACGAGGCGCCCCTCCACCTGGGCGCGCACCCGCACCGCCGCCGAGAGATCCCCCACCACCTCCTCGGCGGGCATGGCGAGACCCCAGCTCGCCAGCAGGTCCTGCGGGTTCGACGCGCGCCCCGCGAACTGGGCCATGCCCATCATGCCCATCATCCCCGGTCCGGTGCCCGGGTCGGTCTCGGCGCTCGGGTCCACGAACACCAGCGCCCGCCCGCCGCGCATGACGAACTGGTCGACGGCGTAGCGGGCGGCCTCGGAGAGCTTCTTCGGGTGCGCCAGCATCAGCACGTCCACGTTCTCGGGCACCTCGCGCAGGTCCGCGTCCAGGGGCAGCACGTTGAAGAGCTGGCGCATCTGCTCCACCACCATCCACGGCTGGCCGCCGCCCCCCTGCAGCATGGCCATGGGGCCCGGGCCCATCAGCGGCAGGGACGTGAGCAGCCCCACGGTGGGCTGCTCCGGATGGGAGATGCTGTAGATGAGCCGGGTGAGGTCGTACTCGAGGAAGCGCTCGCGGCTCGCGCTGAAGAAGGGGATCACCTGCTCCTGGTCGGTGGAGCCGGAGGCCACCAGGCCGAAGTAGAGGGTGGCCTCCTCCTCGTCGATGGGGATGCCGCGAAGGCCATAGGCCACCGCCCGGTCCTCCTCGTCGGAGAACGGCTGCGGGTCCACGTGGATGAGCGTGATGTTGCCGCCGGACTCGCGCTGGTACGCCTCCAGCAGCTCCTGCACGCGGTTGGCGTAGCTGGATATCCCCGGCAGCTGCGTCACCAGCCCGCGCGACAGGTAGAAGCGCAGGGTCACCGGCTCGTCGAGCTCCGCGAGCACCTGGCGGGTGCCGTCGGACAGGGTGAACCGGCGCCCCTCGGTGAGGTCCAGGCGCGCGCCCGTGAGCGCGCGCCCGCTCACGATGTTGAGGGCGAGCAGCAGCACCGCCGCCACCAGCAGCCCGCCCAGGGAGAGCATGCGCCTGCCCGTCACCGGTCCGTCCTCATCCTGCCTTCCTGAGATCGATGAACACCGCGTTGGCGAACAGCCAGAACACGATGAGCGTGACGAAGTACACGAGGTCCCGGAGATCGATGACGCCCTTGGAGATGGCGTCGAAGTGCGCGAGGAAGCTGAAGCCGGCGATGGTCTCCACCAGCACCTCCGGCGCCACCGCGGCCACCAGGTCCAGCACCAGCGGGTAGCCGGCGAGCACGAAGGCGAGGCAGATCACCGCGCTCACCACGAAGGCGATGACCTGGTTGCGGGTGAGCGCCGAGACGCACGCGCCGATGGCGAGGAACGCGCCGGCCATCAGCAGCGAGCCCACGTAGCTCGCCAGGATCACCCCGTTGTCGGGCTCCCCCAGCACGTTGACCGTGATCCACATGGGAAAGGTGAGCGCCAGCGCGAGGCCGGAGAAGGCCCAGGCCGCGAGGAACTTGCCGATCACCGCCTGGCCCATGCTCACCGGCAGGGTCATCAGCAGCTCGATGGTGCCGCTGCGCCGCTCCTCCGCCCACAGGCGCATGGCCAGCGCCGGGATCAGGAACAGGTACAGCCAGGGGTGGAACTGGAAGAAGGACTGCAGATCCGCCTGGCCGCGCTCGAAGAAGTTCCCCAGGTAGAAGGCGAACACGCCGCTCAGGAACACGAAGATGGCGGCGAACACGTAGGCGATGGGCGTGGTGAAGTAGCCCGCCAGCTCGCGCTTGAAGATGGCCCACACGTTAGCCATGGCCGTCTCCGGGGCGCACGCCCGGGCCCTCGCCCGAGCGGTAGCCGGTGATCTCGCGGAACACCTCGTCCAGGCGGCCGCGCTCGACGCTGAGAGCCTGCACCTGCCAGCCCCGCGCCCGTCCGAGCTCGCTCACCGGCGCGGCCAGGGTGGCGCCGTTGACGGCGTAGACCTGCAGGGTCGCCTGGCCGTCGCCGACGGCCAGCACCTCCACCCCGGCGGCCCCGGGCAGCGCCGCCAGGGCCGCGCGCACCGGCTCCGGGTCGCTCGCGCCCACGCTCACCGTGACCGCCATGTGCAGCCGCGAGCGCGCCATCAGCTCGTCCGGGCTGCCGTCGAACACCAGCCGCCCGGCGGCGATGATCACCGCCCGGGTGCACACCGCCTCCACCTCCTCCAGGATGTGGGTGGACAGCACGATGACCTTGTCCGGCGCCATGGAGCGGATGAGCTCGCGCACCTCGTGCTTCTGGTTCGGATCGAGGCCGTCGGTGGGCTCGTCCAGGATCAGCACCGGCGGGTCGTGCAGGATGGCCTGGGCCAGGCCCACCCGGCGCTTGAAGCCCTTCGACAGGGTCTCGATGGGCTTCTCCAGCACCGACGCCAGGCTGGTGCGCGCCACCGCCTCGTCCACGCGGCGCGCCTTCTCGGCGCCGCGGAAGCCGCGCACCTCGGCGACGAAGCGCAGGAACGCACGCGGCGTCATGTCGCCGTACAGGGGCGCGCCCTCGGGCAGGTAGCCGATGCGCCGCTTCACGGCCATGGGGTGCTCGGTCACGTCGTCGCCGCCCACCCGTACCCGACCGCCGTCCGGGGCCAGGAAGCCCGTGACCATCTTCATGGTGGTGGACTTGCCGGCGCCGTTGGGGCCGAGGAAGCCCAGCACCTCCCCGGGGGCCACCGTGAGGGAGACGTCGTCCACGGCCTTGAGCGGGCCGAAGTGCTTGCTGAGGTGCTCGATCTCGATCATCGCGAAGCCGCACGCGCGCGCCGGGCGCGTAAGTTAAGGACTGAGGGCCGCATTTCAAGGGGGGCGGGCGGTACCGCCGTGAACATCCGGTTAAGTGGGGGGCGCGCCCCGGACACCCGGCGCCGGCGCCCCTGGGCCACAATGCGCGCCGGCCGGGACGATACAGGAATGTGCCCATGTCTGCCCCCGTGTTCCACATGATTGCGGGCGCGCCGCGGCCGGTGGCGCCGTTCAGCCACGCGGTGGAGTGCGACGGCTGGGTGCTGGTCACGGGTCAGATGCCCACCTGGCCGGACGACGACGACCGCCCGCTGCCCGAGGGGGTGGCGGCGCAGACCCGACGGGTCATGGACAACCTGCAGCTCGTGCTGGGCGGCCTGGGCCTGACCCTGGCCCACGTGCTGCAGGCACGGGTCTACCTCACCCACTTCCAGCGCGACTACGCGGCCATGAACGAGGCCTGGGCCGGCTACTTCCCCGCCGACCGCCGTCCGGCACGCACCTGCGTCGGCGTCACGGGCCTCGCCCGCGACGCGCTGGTGGAGGTGGACCTGGTGGCCCGGCGCCCCGATTGATCCCGGCCCGCAGGAGACCCGGACGATGCTGAACACGCCCCGAGCCACCCGCGGCATGGTCACCGCGCCGCACCACCTGGCCGCCCAGGCGGGCCTGCGGGTGCTGGCCGACGGCGGCAACGCGGTGGAGGCCATGGTGGCCGCCGCCGCCACCGTGGCAGTGGTCTACCCGCACATGAACGGCCTCGGGGGCGACAACTTCTGGCTCGTCCACGTGCCCGGCGAGCGCCTGCCGGTGGCCATCGACGCCTGCGGCGCGGCGGCGCGGGCGGCGCGGCCCGAGGAATACCGGGCCCGGGGGCACGCGACCATCCCCACCCGCGGCCCGGAGGCGGCACTCACCGTGGCCGGCGCGGTGTCCGGCTGGCAGGCGGCGCTGGAGGTGTCCCTGCGACTGGGCGGAGTGCTGCCCCTGTCGCGACTGCTGGAGGACGCCACCTGGTACGCCCGCACCGGCATCCCGGTCACCGCCAGCCAGGCCCGCAACACCCGCGACAAGCTGTCCGAGCTGGCCGACGCGCCGGGCTTCGCGGACACCTACCTGGATGCCGGCGCGCCGCCGCGGGAGGGCGCGCTGCAGGCGAACCCGGCGCTGGCAGGCACCCTGGACGCCCTGGCCGCCAACGGGCCCGACGACTTCTACCGTGGCGAGATCGCCGCGGCGCTGGCGGCGGATCTGCAGGCAGCCGGCAGCCCGCTGGCGGCGGCGGACCTGGCCGGGCACCGGGCGCGCGTGGTCGCGCCCCTGTCGGCGCCGGTGGACGGGGCGCAGGTGTTCAACCTGCCGCCGCCCACCCAGGGCCTCGCGTCGCTGCTGATCCTGGCCCAGTACCAGGGCATGCGCGCCGAGGAGGCCGACGGCTTCGATCACCTGCACCGGCTGGTGGAGTGCACCAAGAGCGCGTTCATCGTGCGCGACCGGGAGATCACGGATCCGGCGCACATGGAGCGGGACGCGCAGTCGTGGCTCGCACCCGGCGAGGTGGCCGCTCTGGCGGCACAGGTGGACCCGGTGCGGGCCCGGCCGTGGCCGGCGCCCGCGGCCGGCGGCGACACCGTGTGGCTGGCGGCGGTGGACCGGGAGGGTTGCGCGGTCAGCATGATCCAGAGCCTGTACTGGGAGTTCGGCTCGGGCGTGGTGCTGCCGGCGAGCGGCATCGTGTGGCAGAACCGCGGCGTGAGCTTCTCCCTGGACCCCGAGGCGCGCAACCCGCTCACCCCCGGGCGCCGGCCCTTCCACACCATCCAGCCGGCGCTGGCGGTGTTCGATGACGGGCGCGTGATGCCCTACGGCTGCATGGGCGGCGAGGGCCAGCCCCAGTCCCAGGCAGCGGTGTTCACCCGCTACGCCTGGCACGGCGCCAGCGTGCAGCAGGCGGTGACCGCGCCGCGCTGGCTGCTGGGCCGCACCTGGGGCGAGGAGAGCACCAGCCTCAAGATCGAGTCGCGGGTGGCGCCGGAGGTGATCCAGGCATTGCGCGCGGCCGGCCACGACGTGCAGGTGACCGGCCCGTTCGAGGAGATCATGGGCCACCCGGGCGCCATCGTGCGCCACCGTGACGGCCTGCTGGAGGGTGCCGCGGATCCCCGCGGCGACGGGCTGGTGGCGGCGTTCTAGACGAGATCGGGGTGAGCGGGTCGCGCGACGTCCTGTCGCCCCTCACGCCGCCCCTCTCCGCGCGAGCGGGGAGAGGGGGATCGACTCTCGCCCCGTTGCAGAGGGGGACGGGGAGAGCGGGGATCAGGGTCCCGCGCCCTCGCGATGGATCAGCCGGCGCCAGTCACGGCCACCCGTGGTGCCGCGCCCAGCGCGCCGGCGGCCAGGACCGGGCGCCCGATGTGGTAGCCCTGCACGAAGTCCACGCCCATCCCGGCGAGGCATTCGCGCGTCGCCTCGTCTTCCACGAACTCCGCCACCGTGCGCTTGCCCATGGCGTGACCCACCTCGTTGATGGATCGCACCAGGGCGAGACTGGTGGCGTCGCGGCACACGTCGCGCACGAACATCCCGTCGATCTTCAGGTACTCCACCGGCAGGTTCTTGAGATAGGCGAAGCTGGACACGCCGCTGCCGAAGTCGTCCAGGGCGAACGCGCAGCCGAGCCGCGACAGGGCGTCGATGAAGGCATTGGCGCGGGCGAAGTCCGCGACCGCGGCGGTCTCGGTGATCTCGAAACACAGATTCTGCGGATCGGCGCCGGTGCGCTCCAGGTGGTGGGCCACGAAGTCGCGCAGCGACGCGTCGGCCAGGGTCTGCCCGGAGATGTTCACGAACACCAGGCGCCGCCCGGCCGTCGCCGGCGGCGCGGCGGCCAGCAGCCCGAGGGCGTTGCGGATCACCCAGCGGTCGAGCTGGGGCATCAGGTGATAGCGCTCCGCCGCCGGCAGGAAGGCACCCGGCGACACCACGCGCCCGTCCTCGTCGGTCATGCGCAGCAGCAGCTCGAAGCGCTCCGTGCCGGCACCCGACGCCGGCGCGATGGGCTGCGCCATCAGGAAGAAGCGGTCCTCCTCCAGCGCCTTGTTGATGCGCGACACCCACTCCGCCTCGCCGCGGCGCCGGGTCAGGTCCGCATGGTCGTCGAACACGTGCACCCGCGCGCGACCCTCGCTCTTCGCCGCCAGGCAGGCGGCGTCGGCGGCACGCATGATCTCCTCCCGGTCGCGCATCTCGCCGGTGATGGGCACCAGCCCGATGCTCGCGCCGGTGCGGAAGCTCTTGCCGTCCCAGATGAACGGGTGCGCGCGCAGCGCGCGCAGGATCGACTCGGCGACCCTTGCCGCGGCGGTCGTGTCGCAGTGCTCCATGAGCACCGCGAACTCGTCGCCACCGAGGCGCGCCACCGTGTCGTGCCGGCGCACGGACTGGCGCAGCAGTCCGCCCACCTGGCGCAGCAGCTCGTCGCCCGCCACGTGGCCGCAGGAGTCGTTCACCACCTTGAACTGATCCAGGTCCACGAAGCACAGGGCATGGCCGGCGCCGTCATCGGGCGACCCGGCGAGGAGGGTCTTCAGCCGCTGGTCGAAGGCGCGGCGGTTCATGAGACCCGTGAGCGCGTCGTGGCTGGCCTGGTACGAGAGCTCCTCGGCGAGCCGGGTGGACTCGGTGACGTCCTGGGCCATGGACAGCACGGACACCGGAGCACCGTGCTCGTCCAGCATCAGGGAGTTGTGCCACTCGCAATAGACCACGGAGCCGTCGGCGCAGTAGTTGCGATTGCGGTGCACGTTGCGCGGCTCGCCCTGCACCAGGCCGGTCACCGCCCCCATCGCCGCGTCCCGGTCCGCCTCGTGCAAGAACCGCCACTCGTCCGGGTGGCGTCCGATGACCTCCTCGGCTCGCCAGCCGAACAGGGCCTCGGCACGCCTTGACCAGCGCCGCACGCGGAAGTCCGCGTCCCACTCAACCACCGCCAGCGGCGAGTTGTCCACGTGGAACTCGAGCGCCTGGTGCGCCTGCTCCACCTCGCGGCGCGCGCGCTGGTACTCGGTGACGTCGCGCGCCACCACCACCAGCCCCGCGAAGCCACCGTCGGCGCCGTGCATGGGGGAGAAGGTGAGCCACAGGGACGAGCTGGCGCCATCCGGGCGCTCGAGCACCGCGTGCACGTCACCCAGAGCCCGGCGCTCGGCCAGCGCGGCGCGGAAGCGGCTGCGCACCTCCGCGTCCGGCAGCAGCGGCTCGATCGGCGTGCCGGTAAGGGCCTCCACGCCGCCGGCGAAGGTATCCACCGCAGCGGCGTTCACGCTCTCGATGCGCCCGTCGCGGTCCACCACCAGCACCGCGTCGCCCATGGACTCGATGATGGAGTTGACGTAGGCGCGCGAGACGGTGGTGGCGTTGAGCGCGTCCAGCATGCGGTTGAAGGCGCGGGCGAGGCGGCCTTCCTCGCCGCCCCAGCGCTGCTCGATGCGCTGGGAGAGATCCCCTGCCCCCACCGCGTCCGCCAGGCGCGAGAGCTTCGTCATGGGGCTCGCGATCTCCCGCGCCAGCAGCCAGGCGAGCAGGCACGAGGCGAGCACCAGCAGCACCAGCACCACCAGCGTCCTGGCACCCGCCTGGCCCAGGGTGTCGGCGAGGCCGTCGTCGGACAGGCTGAAGGCGATGCGGAACAGGCCCAGCGGCGAGCCGTCGTCCTCTCGCCTCGAGACCAGGGCGATGCCGCCCTGGGGCGCGGCGCCGCCGACGATCGCCGGGCGGGGGTCCAGCCGCCAGCGCCCGGCCGGGGGCGACACCAGCACCTCGCCGCCGGCGTCGGTGAGCCAGGCCACCGGGTGCCCCAGCACCTTGATGGCGGCGAGATCCGCGGCGAAGCCGCCGAGCGGCACCTCGGCGACGATGACGCCGCCGAAGCGCGCCGTGTCCGGATCGCGCTTGGCGATGCCCACCAGCATGGACAGGTCGCCGTCCGCGTGGCGCAGGGGTCCGGCGAAGCGCACCGTGCCCGGCGCTTCCCCGGCCAGCCGCGCGAACAGCTGCTGGCCCGCGTCGGTCACCGCTGCCAGGTCGGCGCGCAGCCGCCGACCGCCGTGCACCGCCAGGCGCACCCGGGCGTTGGCGTCGAGCAGCGTGATGGCGGTGTACAGGTCCGGGTTGGCGCGGCTGATGCTGGCAACCATGCGCTCTGCCGCCGGGCGGGCCAGCAGCTGCTCGGTGCCCATGGAGGCGAGCATCTCGTTGATCACCGGCGCCGCGTCCAGCAGCCGGAGGTCGCTGGTCACGGGCACCGAGCGGGTGCGCTCCAGGGACGCCACGGTGGTGGCGAGCGCACTCTCCATCTGGGCACGCACCGACGACTGGATGAGGCTGCTGGCGAACAGGTAGTGCACGCTGCCCGAGGCCAGCGCCACCAGCAGCGCCGTGCCGGCGATGGCGGCCAGCAGCCGCCGGAAGACCGTCATGTCGGCGCCGGACAACGGATCGGGATCCGTCTGCGTTTCACCTGGCAGCGGCCTGCCGGCGTGCGTCGAGCGCCCGCGCCGTGGGTACCCACCGCTCCACGAGCCCGCTGCGCTCGAAGTGGGTATCCAGCCCGAGCATGCGGGCGCGCTCCCGGTTGACCACGAAGTCGCCACGCTCCGGCGCGTACACCGCGATGGTGGACGGGTGCTCGCCGCCTTCCAGGATCCGCCGCGCGATGCGCACCGCCTCGTAGCCCTGCTTGAACCCGGAGTCGTCCACCGCACACAGCACGCCCTCCACCACGAACTGGCGCTCGTGGCCGATGTCGGGCTTGCGCACGTGAGTGAGGTACCAGGCACCCGCCTCGAGCTGGTCCACCGGACGCCCGTCGGCGTGCTTCAGCGTGTTGTGGTTGAGCACGAAGAAGGCGTCCACCTTGTCCGCCAGCTCCAGGGCACCGGCCTTCCAGGCCTCGTAGGAGTTGGTCACCACCAGCCCGATCAGGCGCACCGGCAGCTCGCCGTCGCGCACCAGGCGTTCCAGCTCCTTCGCCTTGGCGCGACTGGTGGGAGAGTCGTCGGACAGCACCGCCAGGCGCTCCACGTCGGGCAGCAGGCGGCGCAGCCACTGCACGCCCTCCTTCAGATACCCCGCCTGGTACACGCCGGTCACGTTGCGGCCCGGTCGCTCCAGCGAGTCGATGAGGTCGTACTTGGTGGGATCGCCGTTGACGCCCCAGAACACTACCGGCAGCCGCGTGTCCAGGTAGTTCGCGCCCACGTAGTGCGTGGCGTTGTCGTCGCCCAGCAGCAGGATGTCCGGCGCGAAGGCATCGATGGCCGCCACCACCCGCGCCACGGCACCGGCGATCTGCGCCCGCGCGTCGGCACGCTTGGTGTCCATCCACAGCTTCATGAGCACCGCGCGCGTGCTCTCCACCCGGTCGGCGGTGGCGAACTGGGCCGCCTGACCCGGGTCGTCCAGCCAGCCCGCCTCCAGCAGCCCGGCGGTCACGCCGGCGGCGGTGTCCTGGGACCACAGGTACTCCCGGTGGTAGCTGCTGACGATGAGGATGCGCCGCTTGGCGGCGGGCTCGTCCTGAGCCGCGGGCGCCGGCACGGGGGCGACGGCGGCCATGGCCGCCGCCAGGACCGCGGCCAGCATCGGGGACATGGACATGGAGAGTGCCTCGGGACTCGTTGCAGACGATCTCGGCCGGCGTCGCGGTGACTTGAGACTGCGCGACGCCCGCCCGGGGTTCCGATCCCGGGCGCAGGACGCGCAGCCGCAGAGGGGCCTAGTGGCCCCGGAACCGGGGCGTGCGCTTGTCCAGGAACGCCCGGTAGCCTTCCCGGAAGTCCGAGGTACCGAAGCACAGGAAGGCCTCGTCGCGCTCTGCGTCACCGAGGGGGCGCGGGACCTCGAGGCGGTTGATGAACTTCTTGTGCCAGCGTGCCACCAGCGGCGCCGCCGCGGCCACGCGACGCGCCGTCGTGTAGGCGCTCTCGGCCACCCGCGCGTCGTCCACCACCCGGTGCACGAGCCCGATGGACGCGGCCTCGGCAGCGTCGACGATGCGGCCCTCCAGCAGCAGCTCCAGCGCCCGGGCACGGCCCACCAGCCCCACCAGCCCGGCGAGCTCCGGATAGGACATGACCAGCCCCAGGCGGTTGATGGGCACCCCGAAGCGGCTCGATGCGCCGCACACGCGGATGTCGGCGAGCGCCGCGATCTCGAGCCCGCCGCCCACGCAGATGCCGTGGATCATGGCCACCACCGGGTGACGACACGCCTTCAGGCTCTCGAGGGTGCGGGCCATCACCGCGCCGTACTCCCGCGCGCTGTCCACGTCGTGGCGCTCGTGCTCGAACTCGGCGATGTCGTTGCCCGGCGAGAACGACCGCTCCCCCGCGCCGCGCAGCACCACGCAGCGCACGGCGTTGTCCGCGGACAGGGTGACCATGACCTCGCCCAGCTTGTGCCACATGGCCTTGGTCATGGCGTTGAGCTTCTCGGGCCGGTCGAGCACCACCGTCGCCAGAGCGCCGTCGCGCTGCACCATGATGTTCGCGTTCACGGGGGCTAGCGATCCGCCTTGCTGCCGCGGGTCCCGTCGCCGGCGCCGAAGACGCCTTCGATGGCCTGGCCGATCCCCCGCACCGCGCCCTCCACCAGGCCCTCGGAGGTGGGGGGCTCGGCGTCGCCCGCGGCGGCGCCGGTGGCACCGGACGCGTCGCCGGCCGGACCCGGGGCCACGTTGGCCGCATCCTGGCACGGGGTGTCGCCGCGGGCCCGCTCCAGCAAGCCCTGGGCGATGAGGGACAGCCCGCCGGTGAGCAGCGCCGCGCCGGCGGTGGCCCCGCCGCGCCACGCGGCCTCACCGGTGAGGCCCGCCTCGGGCGCCGCGAGCGGGCCGGAGATGGCCACCGTTCCCACCACCGCGGTGGCGGACAGGCCGAGACCCTCCCGCGGCCACGGGCGCAGCGCCAGGTCCAGGCGCTCGTCGGCGAGCGAGATGCGCCCGCCGCCGAGGATGTTCATGGCACGGCTCTGGGCGCCGATGCTCCGGTCCGCATGCAGCACCCCGTCACGCACCGCGAAGCGTGCCACCGCGCACTCGATGCCCACGCGGTCGTTGTCGCCACCGCGCAGCGCCCGCATGACGCTGGCGAACACGTCGGCACCGGCCACCTCGGCCGCCCCCGCACGCAGGGTGAGGCGGCGCGCGTCCACCGCCAGGCGCCCGTCCAGGCTCGCCACCAGGGCGTGGGTGTCAGCGCCGGCAGCGGCCAGAGCGGCGTTCACCGCGAGGCGCCCGCCGCGCTCGGCGGCGTGCACGCCGGCCATCACCAGGGCATCACCGGCGTTGGCCTCGCGCAGACTCAGGTCCAGCGAGAGGCCCGCCGGCCCGGCCCGGAACAGGGCGCTCACCGGGCCGGAGGCCAGCACGCCGCTGGCGCGCACCTCCAGCGCGCCGCCACGCAGGCCCACCGGCGCGCTCACCTCGCTGACCCGGAAATCCGCCACCGTCAGCCGGCCCACTCGCACGCGCAGATCCGCGTCCAGCGCCTCCAGGGGCGCGAGATCCACGGCCACCTTCGGGATCAGTCGCCCGCCGGTGCTGCCGCGGGACGCTGCCGGGAAGGCCAGGGCGCCGGAGGACAGCACGCCGCTCACCCGCGGACGCTCGCCGTCCAGGCGCACGTCCAGCTGCCCCTCCACGGTGCCGGCAAAGGTATCCACCTTGAGCGCGTCCAGTGCCAGCAGCGATCCGTCCACGCGCACCCGGGCCACCACCCGCAGGTCGCGCCCTCCAGCCTGACCCCGCAGCTCGACGCGGGCACCGGCCGGGTCGTCCGCCTCGCGCACCCGGACCCGGGCCAGCTCCACGAGCAGGGCGCCCTCGCGGCTCAGGGTGGCACCCTCGATGGTGAGGTCGTCCACCGGCAGGTCCGCCGGATCCGGCAGCACCACCGTGCCCGGCGCGGGCCCGCCCTCCTGCAGGTCCACCAGGAGCCCGGCCACGATGATCTCCCGCGCACGCAGCTTGCGGGCCAGCAGCGCCCGAGGGTCCACCGTGACCTTCACCTGGCCCAGCCGCACCCTGGCGCCCTCGGCCTCCACCTGCACGTCCGCCGCGGTGATCGCCGGCACCGGCCGCCAGGCGAGGCTCACCGGTCCGGCCAGGATCACCGGATGACCCGCCGCGTCGGTCAGCAGCGCTGCCAGCTCGTCGCGGTACTCGTCCGGGTCCTGGCTCAGGACGAACGCGATGGCACCCGCCAGCAGCACGGCGGGCACGACGACGGCGGCGATGAGAATATGCCGTTTGCGCACTCGTTCACCCCGGGGAGGGTGCACGTCCGCGCACCCGGGACCTCGGACTCTGTCCGCATTATGGACGCGATCCCGGGTGCCCGCCGGGACCCCGATCACGGAGCCGTCATGTCCCCCGATACCGCATCCGGCGCCCCCGAGCGCAACCCTCGCCGCGTGCCGCGGCCCGCTGCCTGGCTGGGCGGCCTCGGCCTCGTTCCCTTCGCCGCCGGCGCTGCCGGCACCTGGCTGCTCGCGGATCCGAGGCGCGAGGCGGCGCTGTTCCTGCTCGCCGCCTACGCCGCCGTCATCCTGTCCTTCATGGGCGCTGTCCACTGGGGTCTGGCCCTGCGCGAGGCCGGCGGGCCCCCTGCCCGCGCGCTCGGCGCCAGCGTGGTGCCGGCGCTGCTCGCCTGGTTCGCCCTGTCCATCCCTCCGGCTGCGGGACTGGTGGTGATGGCCGTGGGCTTCGCCGGGGTCTACGTGCTGGACGTGCGCGCGGTGGCCGCCGGCATGGCCCCGGCCTGGTACCCGCGCCTGCGGGTGCCGCTGACCGCCGCCGTCCTGGCCTGCCTCGGGATCGCCGTGGCCGGCGTGCTGCTGCGCGGCGGCACGCCTTGACCGGCGCATCCGGCGCCACCTTGTGGTGGCTGCGCCGGGATCTCCGCCTGGACGACAACCCGGCGCTGGCGGCGGCCTGCGCACGCGGACCCGTGGTGCCGGTGTTCGTGTGGTGCCCGCGTGAGGAGGGCCGGTGGGCACCGGGCGCCGCCAGCCGGGTGTGGCTGCACCACGCCCTG
This sequence comes from Gammaproteobacteria bacterium, assembly GCA_041593595.1. Taxonomy (GTDB): domain Bacteria; phylum Pseudomonadota; class Gammaproteobacteria; order HK1; family HK1; genus JBFHNV01. The sequence goes on along the minus strand of JBFHNV010000022.1, from coordinate 77 downwards.
GCAGCGCTGCACGCGGCGCTGCGCCGGCACGGCCTGCGCCTCGTCGTGCGCCACGGGCCCACCCTCGAGACGCTGGC